>JASFSD010000218.1:0-5297 GCA_050114575.1 Gammaproteobacteria bacterium
AGCGGCGGCAGGATCTTGTCCTGATCGTCGGCCACGGAATCGTCGAGGCCTTCCTGATAGACCGCAATATAGCCCGGGTGGACCAGAATGGAGCCCGTCGCGCGCAGCACGATCTCATCGTCCGTGGCATCTTTCGGCACGATGTCGAGAGCCACGGTGTCGTAGATGGCTGGGACCATCTGGCTCGCGACGGTGCGCTTCCAGATCAACTCGTACAGCCGGAACTGGTCGCGATCGAGGTACTTCTTGATCTCGTCGGGCGACTGGCGTGCCGAGGTCGGGCGGATCGCCTCGTGAGCTTCCTGTGCGTTCCTGGCTTTGGTTTTGTATTGTCTCGGTTCGTCCGGGACGTTCTCCTTGCCGTAGCGCTCGGCGATCACTTCCCGGATGTCGGTCAACGCCTCATTGGCCAGCACGACCGAATCCGTACGCATGTACGTGATGAGCCCGGTCGCACCCTCGCCCGTGTCGATTCCCTCGTACAGACGCTGGGCAATTGTCATTGTCTTCTGCGCGCTGAAGCCGAGCTTGCGCGAGGCTTCCTGTTGCAGGGTCGAAGTAATGAATGGCGCCGCGGGGTTTCGCTTGCGCTGGCGCTTGTCGACTTTGGCGACTCTGAGTTTGCCGGCCGCGGCATCCGAGATCCGCTGCTCGGCCGCCTTCGTCCCGGCTTCATCCGTAAACGTGAACTGCTCAACGCGCTGGCCGCCGAATCGCGAGAGTCGCGCCGGGAACGGTTGCTCGCCGGATGCCACGGTCGCCTCGATGGTCCAGTACTCGCGCGGTTTGAATGCGGAAATTTCCTCGTCCCGCTCGACGATCAGGCGCAGCGCCGGGCTCTGCACGCGTCCCGCGGAGAGGCCGCGGCGGACCTTCTTCCAGAGCAAAGGAGAAAGATTGAAGCCGACGAGATAGTCGAGGGCGCGGCGCGCCTGCTGCGCGCCGACGAGTGAGTTGGACAGCTCGCGCGGGTGCTCGATCGCCTCGTTGATGGCTCGCTTGGTGATCTCGTGGAAGACGACCCGTTGCACTTTCTTGTCGTCGAGGAGATTGCGGTCCTTCAGCACTTCATAGACGTGCCACGAGATCGCCTCGCCCTCGCGATCGGGGTCGGTGGCGAGATAGATGGACGACGCGTTCTTGACCGCCTTGGCTATCCGATCGAGGTGCTTTTCGTTCTTGTCGATCAACTGGTATTTCATGGCGAAGCCATGCTCCGGATCGACGGCACCTTCCTTGGGCACCAGATCACGGACATGGCCGTACGAGGCCAGGACCTCGAAGCCCTTACCCAGGTATTTTTCTATGGTCCGTGCTTTTGCCGGGGACTCGACAATGACCAGGCTCTTGCTCATGGGGACGCAAGACTACCTTATGAGGAGGCGAGACTACTATGCGGGCTGGTGGCTAGTGCATCCACGCAGGCTCTTCGGCGAAGACGAGATCCTCCATCTGCGCGTAGGCCTGCTCGTTACCCGGCTGGCTGAACAGGATCATCATGACGACCCACTTGATCTGCTCGACGTCGATCTCGTCGGACTCGAGCGCCAGCAGCCGATCGATCACGATCTCCCTCTGTGCGGGCGGCAGGATACCGACCTGCTCGAGGTGCAGCAGGTAGCCACGGGCGGTGACGTCGAAGCGCTCGAGCTCGGCTGCGTCATACACTCTCATTCCGGCTGAGTTTGCGGCCGGTGCGGCGTCGGAAAAATTGAGACCGTCCAGCCATTCGAGAGCGCGGTCGATCGCGCGGTCGCCGAAGCCGGCCCGCTCGAGCTCGTCTCTTATCTCGTTGCGGTTCGGTTCAGGCTCGTCTTCACTGTCGACGAATGATTCGAACAAGTACATCAGTACGTCGAGTACAGTTTCCTTCATCAGGCCCTCTTTATCAGCCGACAGTAGCGCCCGCCCGGGAGTGCTTCTATCTTCCCCTGTATTTCCAGGTGCAGCAGCATGGAGGAAAGCTCTGCTGCCGTCAATCCAGTGGCGGATGACAGGGAATCGAGGGTGATCGGCGAAAAGTCGAGGTGCCCGGCGAGGACATCTGGCAGGTCGTCGCAGGTCTGAGTCTGTCGCTGCCTGTCGGCGTCAGCCAGCACCGCATGAAGCTGCGCGGAAATCTCGACGACGACCTGGTCGACGGTCTCGACCAGCGTCGCACCTTGACGAATCAGCTGGTGACTGCCTTTGCTCAACGGGTTGTGGATCGAGCCGGGGACGGCGAAGACCTCGCGGCCATATTCGGCGGCCAGCCGGGCCGTAATCAGGGAGCCGCTGCGGCGCGTCGCCTCGATGACGATCGTGCCGAGGCTGAGCGCCGCGATGATTCGATTGCGCCGGGGAAACTGAGGCGCTCTTGCGGGTATCGTCGGCGGGTACTCCGAAACAATTAACCCGTGTTGCCGAATTTTCGTTGCCAGGACTCGGTTTGAGGCCGGATAGACATGATCGATGCCGTTGCCGAGAACGGCGATCGTCCCGCCGTTTCTCGTCAGCGCGCCGCGATGACTGGCGGCATCGATGCCGAGCGCGAGGCCGCTGGTGATCGTGATACCGGCATTGTTGAGCGCGGCGGCGAAGGATTCGGCGACGCCGATACCGTTCTGGGTCGGGTGCCTGCTGCCGACGATTGCAAGCTGCGGCTGCTCGAGCAGGGTCGCGTCGCTGCCGTCGACCCAAAGCGCCAGCGGCGCATCGTCGATCTCGGCGAGCCGTTGCGGATAAAGCTCGTCACCGAAGACGACGAGCTCGTGGTCGGCCTGGTCCAGCCACTCGAACCAGGGCTTCGGAAGCTCGGACGGCGCACCTCGCAGCCGCTCGACGTCCTCTTCCTTGAGGCCGAGTCGGCGCAGCGACCGCGCATTATGTGAAATCAGTGCGTCGGCACTGCCGGCTCTGCGCAGCGCCTGGATCCAGCGATGCCCGCCGTGGCCGGCCGCAAGCAGCAACCTGAGCCAGGCATCGGGTTTCACCGGCGCCCTCGCCTTGAGCGAGGACGCTGGTGTCGGCAGCGGAAGAGTTCGAAGCGGCTCGCGCCGTGCTCAGGACTCCGGGTTCCTGACGGTGTCGAGCACGCGAATCTCGCGGGTGGCTTCCATGACCAGGGCATAGCTCATGCGGTCGAAGACTCGGAACACCATCGTCGTTCCTGCCATCTCGTCCGGCAAGCGCACTTCCTCGCGAATAAAGCTGTTATTCCGGGTTGAGTCGGTGACGACCTGGCCTGTCTGGTAGACGCTCAAGACGTGACCGGGTTGTATCCCGTGGCGCGTCCCGCGGTTCAACACGATGACCTGATACTGGCCGATGATCGAAACACCATCGAGTACCGATACGATGCGGCCTTCCACTGGCTCGCTGGGCGCGCTCGGGAAGAAGTTGATCGGCATCATCTGCTCTTCGACCATCAGGTAGTCGCCAATCTGTGCCTCGCGGGAGGTGTCGGTCAGGAAAACCGTGGCCGGATCGCCGCTGCGCTCGACGCGGCCCTCGCCGACGTAGAGCCCCTGATAGCCGAGAACGTAGCCGTCGTCCGGATCGACCAGCGCGTCACCCTGATGAACCAGGCTGAACACGGAACCCTCCGCTGCATCGGTGCCGCGGACATAGACATCGCGTCCGGCGCTGCCGAGCAAACCGTTCGGATGAGCGAACAGGTACGGAAGCTCGTCGAGAGCGCTCGGGTCGAGAACGGAAGGCCGGGAAAGGAAGGCACGCAGCGTCTCATACGGGATCGTCGGAATGGCTTCCTCAATCGCCTGGCTGCGAATTCGCGGAGAGAGCCTCTCGGTAGGGCCGGCTTCGACGCCGCCACCGTTGCCACGAGTCAGCTGAATCACGGGGCTGCCGTCATCGAGGTAGGCCAGCGAGAGGATATCTCCCGGAAAGATCAGGTGCGGATTCTCGACCTGGGGATTGATCTGCCAGATCTCCGGCCAGTACCAGGGGTCGCGCAGGAACATCGCCGCAATATCCCAGAGCGTGTCACCCGGCTGGACGACGTACGAGTCGGGGTGTCGCGGGTTCAGGACGGGCGAATCCCCCGCCTGGCCGATCGCACCTCTGAGCGCGACCTGCTCCGTAACCTGGGCGTTGCTGACCGATATCGTGATCAAACCGCAAGCAAGCGCGGCGCCAATCAACGTCGACCGAATCTGCGCATAGGACATGGCATGAGCTCCCTTTGCCGTTGGGCCAAATGGCCTCCTAGTCTGTCGCTGCGAACCGGCTGGTATACTCCGGATCACAACTTTCGGTCCCCAAACTGCGGTCATCCGCCGACGGGGGACATCAAACTATCCCTGTAAAGTCAGATAGTTAAGTAAACTTCGGTGCGTTATACACGAAACTCGAACTGAACAACAATGGCGAAACTCCCAATTCTCGAGTATCCAGACCCGCGGTTGCGCATTCGAGCGGAACGGGTCACAAAAGTGGACGACCAGATCCGCGAGCTCATCGACGATCTGCTCGAAACCATGTACGACGCTCAGGGGATCGGGCTCGCCGCCACGCAGGTCGACCGGCATGTGCGTGTGCTGGTGATCGATATCTCCGAGTCGAGGAACGAGCCCTGTTGTCTGGTCAATCCCGAGATCGTGGATGCCGATGGCAGCACGTCGAGCGATGAGGGCTGCCTGTCCGTCCCCGAGTACTACGACGCCGTAGAGCGCGCCGAGCGAATTCGCGTCCGGGCCATGGACCGCGACGGCAAGGAAATCGAGTTCGAGGCCGACGACATTCTCGCAATCTGCATCCAGCACGAAATGGACCATCTCGACGGCAAGCTGTTCGTCGATTACCTGTCCGAGATGAAGCGCCAGCGGCTCAAGAAGAAGTATCTGAAGAAATCGAAGCGCGGTCAGGGAGCCGCGGTCGGGCAGAGCAAGATCGCAACCCCGCAACTGTAAGACCTCGGAAATCGCAGAGTGATTTCGTTCGCAACTGCGCGTGTCGCGTTCGCCGGAACGCCGGAGTTTGCCGTGCCGACACTCGAGGCGTTGATCGACGCAGGGGTCGAGCTGACCTCGGTGCTGACTCAGCCGGATCGCCCGGCAGGCCGAGGACGAAAGCTCACACCTTCGCCGGTCAAGCAACTGGCTGTCCGCCATGGCCTCAGGGTTCTGCAGCCGACCGTGATCGACGAAGAGTTGCGGAGCCTGCTTGGCGAGGACCGGCCGGACTTCCTCGTGGTCGTCGCTTATGGTTTGATCCTGCCGCAGTGGCTGCTCGACTGGCCGCGTATCGCTGCCGTCAACGTCCATGCCTCGCTGTTGCCGCGCTGGCGCGGTGCGGCA
>JASFSD010000219.1:0-5297 GCA_050114575.1 Gammaproteobacteria bacterium
AGCTGCCTCGCGACCTCTACATACCGCCGCATGCGCTCGAGGTGTTTCTCGAAGCGTTCGAGGGTCCGCTCGATCTGCTGCTTTATCTGATTCGCCGTCAGAACATCGACGTGCTGGATATTCCAATTGTCGAGATCACGCGCCAGTACGTGCAGTACATCGAGCTTATGAACGAAATGCAGTTCGAGCTTGCGGGAGAATACCTGCTGATGGCCGCAACACTGGCTGAGATCAAGTCGCGCATGCTGTTGCCGCGCTCGCAGGAGCAGGAAGAAGAAGAGCATGACCCGAGGGCGGACCTCGTGCGTCGGTTGATGGAATACGAGCGCTTCAAGCAAGCTGCGCAGGACATCGACGAGCTGGAGCGCCTGGAGCGTGACAACGTGGTCGCCGGGGCCGATGCGAGCGATATGCCGATCACGACCAAGCTGCCTGACATTACGCTCAAGGAGCTCTTGCTCGTGTTTCAGCAAGCGCTCAGGCGTTCTGAGATGTTCTCCCACCACCATGTGCAGCGCGAGCCGCTATCCGTTCGTGAGCGCATGTCCCAGGTTCTTGTTGCGCTTGAGGGAGAGCGCTACATGGATTTCGTCGAGCTCTTCGACCCTGCCGAAGGCCGCGTCGGTATTACCGTGACGTTTCTGGCGATTTTGGAATTGCTCAAGGAATCGCTGATCGATGTCATTCAGGCCGAGCCTTATGGTCCGATCCACCTGAGGGCGGCCCAGGCGGACGCCGAAGGCGCGGAATCCGGGTCGAACGAGCCTGCAGGTCAGAGTTGACAATTTATGGACGAAAACGCAATCAAGAACGTTCTCGAAGCAGCCTTGCTCGCTGCCAATGCGTCGGTCAGTCTCGACAAGCTCGCTGAGCTCTTTTCCGCTCGCGGCGCTGATGTCGATCGTGCGGTGATCAAGGGCGCTATCAGCGCGCTGGCGGAAGACTATTCCTCCCGCGAGATAGAGGTCAAAGAGACCGCAAGCGGGTTCCGAATTCAGGTGAAAAGCTCGGTCCGCGATTGGCTTCAACCTCTGTTCGAGGAGCGCGCTCCGCGTTACACGCGCGCCTTGCTCGAGACTCTCGCACTGATTGCCTACCGGCAGCCGATCACTCGAGCCGAGATCGAGGAGGTGCGCGGTGTGGCCGTCAGCACCAACATCGTGCGGACCTTGATCGAACGCGGCTGGATTCGTGTGGTCGGGCACCGGGACGTTCCAGGAAAACCCTCGATGCTCGGCACCACCAAGGAGTTTCTCGACTACTTCGGGCTCAAACGGCTCGATGACCTCCCGCCGCTCGCGGAGCTTCGGGAAATGGGGCCGGAGAACGATCCCCAATCGGACTTCGTCGACGAGCTCGCGGCGGTCATGGAGCAGGCGGGAGAATCTTCGGTGCACGAGGCGTCGGAGGAAGAGGCATCGGACGAAGAGGCGTCGGTAGACGACGCGTCGGAAGAAAACGACGAGCCCGCGCCGAATGTCATCCCGATCCACCAGTCCGAAGGCTGAAGCCAAAGGCGAGCGGGTCCAGAAGGTCCTCGCTGAGACGGGGCTCGCTTCTCGCCGCGAGATCGACCGGCTGATAAAGGCAGGGCGCGTCGTCGTCGACGGGCGTCCGGCCGTTCCTGGTGATCGGCTGCTCGGTCACGAAAAGGTTCTCGTCGATGGGCGGCACGTCAGACTTCGTGCAGGGCCCTCTGGCGACCGCGGCAGCATCCTGCTGTATCACAAGCCTGCCGGAGAGGTCACCTCGAGGCGTGACCCGGAAGGTCGGCCTACAGTATTCGATCGCCTGCCCAGGCCGCCGCGCGGCCGGTGGATTGCGATCGGGCGGCTCGACATCAGCACCTCCGGGCTGCTTCTCTTCACTACCGACGGCGAACTGGCTCATCGGCTCATGCATCCAAGCTATGAGGTCAAGCGGGAGTACACGGTGCGCATCCGCGGTCAGTTGAGCGATGAACAAGTCCAGTCCCTGGGGCGCGGCGTCGAGCTGGAGGATGGTACAGCGCAGTTCGAACGGATCGAATCCATGCGTGGCAGCCACGCAAATTCCTGGTATCGGGTGGAGTTGAGCGAGGGTCGTAATCGAGAAGTGAGGCGCATGTTCGAGGCCGTTGGTGCGACCGTGAGCCGCTTGATGCGGACCCGGTACGGCCCGATCAGCCTCGGTCGGATTGCCCGGGGCCGTTATCGTCTCCTGGGCCATGCGGAGCTCGCAGCACTCAGGAGCGCTGTTGGCCTGCAGCGTCAATCCAAAGGCAAGTGATCCGATTCGATGCGATCCACGAGTCGCTGCTCGCCCATCACGGGCCACAAGGGTGGTGGCCGGCTGCCGATCAGTTCGAGATTATGGTCGGAGCGCTGCTGGTACAGCGGACCAACTGGCCCAACGTCGAGACCGCGATCGACCGCCTTGGTCAGGGAGGCCTGCTGAGACCACGCGCCCTCTATCGGGCTCCCGTCAGGCACGTCGAAGCGAGTATCAGTGGCGTCGGGTTCTACCGCGCCAAAGCCAGAAGGCTCAAAGGTCTCGCACGGTTCGTCGAGCGCATGGGCGGCATCCGGGGGCTCGAGCAGGAAGCCACGGGGACTCTCCGACGCCGCTTGCTCGACCTCGAGGGAATCGGCGCCGAGACGGCTGACGCGATTCTGCTCTATGCATTCAACCGGCCGGTTGTCGTGATCGATGAGTACCTGCGCCGTTTGGTGGTGCGGATGATGGCAGTGGACCGCGTTCGGGATGGCGAGCTTCGTGCCTCGGTGGAACGTGATCTAGCCAACGACGTTCACCGGCTCAATGAGCTGCATGCGCTGGTCGTAGCCCACGGCAAGGCATCCTGCCGAAAGATTCCGCGATGCGTCGATTGTACTTTCCGGGGCAGCTGCCGAACGGGGGCGGCAGCTTCAGACGCCTAGCTTGGCGAGGGCGTCCGTAATCTCGCTCATGATGCGGGCGAAGGCCGGATGGCTCGCTTCGAAGCGAAGCGCCGCATTCTGAACGCTGGTGTAAGCCTTTTCGAAATCGGGCGATTCCGCCTCGAGCACGTGATCGATCGTACTGGCGATATCCGCCAGCTGACGGCGAGTGTCCTCGTCCAGATTATCCGGGTTGGAGAGCTCCTCGCGGAGCCTGTCCAGATTGGTCCTGAGTGCTTCTTTCGGCATCGACGAATCCTACCATGCAGGCCTTTCGAGTTAAGCCTGCGCTCTGATCCGCGCGCCGGTCACGCCCCGGCTCGCCGGCCCCAACAGCCACAGATACGGCGTCACGATCTCTTCAGGGCGACGCAGGGTCTCCGGGTCTTCTGCGGGGTAGGCGCGGCGGCGCATTTCCGTGCGCGTGGCGCCGGGATCGATGAGATTGGAGCGCAGAGTGTTGGCATCATTCTCCTCGGCAATGATTTGCGCGAGCCCCTCGGTTCCGAACTTCGATACCGAGTAGGCGCCCCAGAATGCGCGCCCCTCGTTGCCGACGCCACTGGTCGTGAACACGATGGAGGCATCTCCGGAAGCCCGCAGCAACGGGAGCAGACAGCGCGTCAGGATGAAGGGGGCGGTCAGGTTGATGTGCAGGACGCGCTGCCAGAGGCCGATGTCGTAATCGTCGATCGGGCTGCGGTCGCCAAGGATGCTGGCATTGTGCAGCAGACCATCGAGGCGGCCATAGCGGCGTTCGATCTCGTCGGTCAGCTGCGTGTACTCCGGGCCTTGCGCGGTCTCCAGATCCAGTTGGGCGACGGCAGGTTCCGGCCCGAGCTCCTTGAGCTCGTGATACAGCGCGTCGAGGACATCGGCGCGGCGACCGTGCAGGATGACGGTGGCACCCTGCCGGGTCAGTGCCTCGGCTACGGCTTTGCCGATTCCTCGAGTCGCCCCGGTGACGAGAATGACTCGCCCCGAGAAGTCTTCCGCTGAAGGCACGTAATCCTTGGCGTCGATCAAGATGGCTGCTCCTCTGTGGGTTGCTGGGGCTCGCGCACCGCGGTCTCGATCGTGCTGGTGTCGGGAATCTCGCGCTTGGGCTGTAGCCCGAGCTCGGTGAACCGCCGCGCGCTGGGAAGCACCATGCGCTCCAGCGACCCGACGCCGCGATTGTAGGCCTTGACGGCGGCTTCGAGCTCCTTGCCTACGTCCGCGATATGGCCGGTATAGGTCGAGAGCCGTTCATAGAGCTCGATGGCGAGCTTCCTGATCCGGGTTGCGTTTTCAGTCAGGGCGACCTGCTGCCAGCCGTACGCGATTGCCTTGAGCAGGGCGACGAGACTGGTCGGCGTCGAAAGAATGATGTTCTGGCGCAGGGCCGAGTCGAGGAGGTCGGGCTTTTCGGTGAGCGCCGCCGACAGAAACTGATCGCCGGGGATGAACAGGATCACGAATTCGGGGCTGCTGTCGAACTGGTTCCAGTAGGCCTTGCTAGACAACTCTCGAACCCGCCCGGCGACGACATTCGCATGGCGAACCATGGCAGCCTTGCGGGTTGCCTCATCGGGCGCCTCGGTCGCCTCGAGGTAGGCGTCGAGAGGTGTCTTGACGTCGACGACGAGCTGACGGCCTTCCGGAAGATTGATGATCATGTCCGGTCGAATGGCCCCGTCCTCCGTCGCCTGATGGCTCTGGGTGACAAAGTCGCAGTGTTTCTGCATTCCGGCCAGCTCGACGAGTCGCTGCAGTGTGATTTCGCCCCATTGCCCGCGAACTTCGGGGCGCCGCAGCGCTTTGACCAGATTGCGCGTTTCCTCGCTGAGAGCCTTCTGTGCCGCGCCGACCGCCTCGAGCTGACTCGTGATATTGCCGTAGGATTCCCGGCGGGCCTTGTCGATCTCGTGCAGCTGCTTTTCGGTACGTTGCATCGTCTCCCGAATGGGGCGCAACAGGTTCTCGATCGCCTGCTCGCGCGCGGCCAGCTCGCCCTTGGCCTTTTCGTGGTGCGTGCCGAGATTTTCGCGTGCGAGCTTCAGGAAGGTCTCGCTGTGGCTCTGAAACTGGGCCTGTGCGAGCTGGTCGAAGGTCCGGCTCAGTCGCTCGGTTGCGAGGCTGAAGACCTGCTCGCGCTCGGCGTCTATCTCGGTCCGCTGGGCCAGCTTCGACTCGGTGACGATCAGGCGATGCTTGAGACGATAGGCCGCCACGACCGCGATAACGACTCCGAGCAGCAGTCCGACGCCAAAGCCGGCGAGACCGAGCGCCCAGCCTCCATCTTCCAGGAGCGTCATCGGGACGCGCCAGTCATCGCGAGCAGCATGGAGGCCATTCTACTCGGGTGATCGACCGTCGCATCGGCCTGCCAGTCGAGGT
>JASFSD010000220.1:0-5297 GCA_050114575.1 Gammaproteobacteria bacterium
TATCTCCTTCGAGGACGCCGGAATGTTCCTTGCCGCCCGGGTCTACCGCGACGTACTGAAATGCGCCCATCAATCACTGCGCGTGACGCGCAAGACCTCCTCCAGCGAGGTGTTGCCCGCGAGCACTCTGCGCATTCCGTCTTCCCGAATGCTCGGTGTGCGCTGCCGGGCGAGGTCTTCGAGCTCGTGCTCGCCGGCGCCGTCGTGAATCATTCGACGCATAGCATCATCGATCTCAATGACTTCGTAGATCCCGGTGCGTCCGATGTAGGCGTCGGCACTTTCTTCCGGCCGATAGATGACGGGCGGCGAGGCCGTATCGGCGCCCAGCAGCCCGCACTCGTATTCGTCGGCAACGCTCGCGATGCGAGACTCCGGGTTCAGCACGCGGACGAGCCGCTGAGCAATGACCCCGATCAGGCTCGAGGACAGAAGAAACGGCTCGACGCCCATGTCTCTCAGTCTGGTCACGGCGCCGACGGCCGTGTTCGTGTGCAGCGTCGAGAGCACCAGGTGGCCGGTCAGACTCGCCTGCACGGCGATCTCGGCGGTCTCGAGATCGCGAATCTCG
Organism: Gammaproteobacteria bacterium; assembly: GCA_050114575.1. Lineage (GTDB taxonomy): Bacteria > Pseudomonadota > Gammaproteobacteria > Steroidobacterales > Rariloculaceae > DATCZB01. The sequence goes on from JASFSD010000220.1 coordinate 572, forward strand.
CCGACCATGACGACGTCAGGGTCCTGGCGCAGAATCGCGCGGAGGCCACGCGCGAAAGTCATGTCCACCTTCGTATTGACCTGGGTCTGGCCGATGCCGTCCAGGTCGTACTCGACCGGATCTTCGACCGTCAGGATGTTGCGGCTCCTGTCGTTGATTCTTTCGAGCGCCGCATACAGCGTCGTCGTCTTGCCGGATCCGGTCGGACCCGTGACCAGGATGATCCCGTGCGGCCGGTGGATCAGCTCGTCCATGAGTTTCTGATCGCCGCTCGACATGCCGAGATGCTCGAGATCGAGACGCCCCGCCTGTTTGTCCAGAAGGCGCATGACGACGCGCTCGCCATGCCCGGAGGGTATAGTCGAGACGCGCACGTCGACGGCGCGGCCGGCAATCCTGAGCGAAATCCGCCCGTCCTGCGGCACGCGCTTCTCGGCAATGTCGAGCTTGGACATGACCTTGATGCGTGAGACGATGAGCGGCGCCACGGCGCGCCGGGACTGCAGCATCTCCTTGAGAATGCCGTCGACTCGAAAGCGCACGATCAGGCGGTTCTCGAACGGCTCGATGTGAATGTCCGAGGCATTGTCTTTCACGGCCTGCGTCAGAAGCGCATTGATCAAGCGGATGATCGGAGCGTCATCGTCGCTGTCGATCAGATCCGAAGGCTCGGGCAGCTGCTGCGCGGCGGCGAGGAGGTCGTCTTCCTCGTCCAGGCCCTCGACCATGGTCATCGCGGCGCCGCTTTCGTAAGCGGCCTGCAGGCTGGCGTCGAAGAGCTCGGATTCGACCGGGACGAATCTGACGTGGCCGCCGGCAAAGCGTCTGGCCTCGGCCAGGCTCGAGAGCCTGGCCCCCGGTCGATGGATCACGACCGGCGTGTCGGCCTCGCCTTCCTGGATCAGTACGCCGTGGCGGCGTGCGTAGGCGAAAGGCAGGCGTCGCGCGCGCCGTGTATCGAGGGTATCTTCGGGAGTTGCCGACAAGTCGCTTACTCAGCTGCGGGGTTAGCGCTCGATGGGGACAGCTCTTCGAGCGGCGGCAGCACCGGGCGCTCGGCATCTCTAATCAGCTGCACCGGCTCCTCGGAACGCCGTTCCTGCTCCTCCTGCAGAGCGCGGTACTTCACGCCCGACATCTGCGACGAGTCAACGCTGTCACGTAGGATCGTCGGCCGGATGAACACCATCAGATTGGACTTGGATAGATCGGTATCGCGGGCGCGGAAGAGCCAGCGCAGGCCGGGGATATTGCCGAGCACCGGCACGCGTTGCTCCGTCTCGCGCAGCTGATCGTCGATCAACCCGCCGAGGACGAGCACGTCGCCGTCGTCGACGAAGACTTCGGTGGCGATCGTGCGCTTGTTGGTGATGAAGTCGCCACCCGCCGTGGTGCTCGCGATGCTCGATGTCTCCTGCTCGATCGAGAGCCGCATGCCCGTGCCCTCGTTGATGCGGGGCGTAATTCTCAGGATCGTGCCGACCTGCTCGCGCTGCGAAGTCTGAAACGGGTTGATCGAGCCCTGCGCGGCACCGGTGTTGGTGAACTGCCCCGTGATGAACGGGACTTCCTGGCCGACGTTGATTTCGGCTTCCGCGTTGTCGAGCACGACGAGCTCGGGCAGGGACATGACGTTGGTCGCGGCATCGCCGGCGAAGGCCTGCACGACGGCTGCCCAGCTGGTGCCGTTGTCGTTCAAGTCGCCGACGGCCGCCGTGACGCCATCCGAAATGAGCCCGGGTTGGAGTGTGCCGTCGATGCCGATCTGGGCCAGATCAAGAATACCGCCGACATTGCTGAAGTTGGTCAGGACGGCCGCCTGGTCGCCGTCGGCACCGTCAACGAGCCAGGTCAACCCGAGCTCGGCGGCACGTTCGTCCGATATCTCGACGATGATGGCCTGAACGTGAACCTGTGCCCGCGGGATGTCGAGCGCATCGACGATCGCCAGCATGTCGCGCATGACGCTCGAGGGTGCGGCCATGACGAGAGAGTTGGTCGGCACATCGGCCCAGATCGTGACGTTGCCGCCGGTCGGGTCGGCCGTTGTCTCGGCATCCTCAACGACCTGCGCACCGCCGAACTGAGCCTGCAGGTTGGTCGCAATTTCTTCCGCATCGGCGTAGTTCAGGTAACGAACCTGGGATCCGCCGCCCTGGGTGGAGGGCTGATCGAGCGATTCGGCGATGCCCCCGTAGCGCGCCAGCTGGGCTGGGGTGCCGATCATGAACACGCTGTTGGTGCGCTCGTCGGCGATGGCCTGCAGTGCTGCGATACCGCCCGCGGCCTGCGCCTGGGCGAGTTGCAGCAGCTTCTGTGTGACATCTTCGGCGCCGGCATACTGCAGCGTGACGACTCCGGTGTCCTGGGTGTTGACCGTGTCGATCGCCTCGATGATCTGGACGATGCGCTCGAGGTTGTCGGCGCGATCGACGAGGATCAGTGAATTCGTATTCGGCACGGCGCCGAGCTGCGCGGACTGCGGCATCATCGGGCGGAGCACCGGGACGAGCTGCGTCGCGGCCACGTTCTCGACGCTGATCGAGCGGGTCACGATTTCCGCCCCGCGGCCTTCCTCGATCGCGCTGACCTCGGACCGAAGGTTCGCGTCGGGCACGATGCGGTAGATGCCGCCCGATTCGACGGCCGAATACTGGTTGCTTTGCAGAATGGCCAGGAACAGCTGCCAGATCTCGTCTGCAGACATCGGCTGTGAGTTATAGAGCCGGACCTGCACTCCGCGAATGCGTGGATCGACGATGATCGTTCGCCCGGTCACGTCGGCGACGACCTCGATGACCTGTTGGATATCCGTATCCTGTCGGAAGTTCGGCGTGAAAGTGACTGCATCGTCCTGCGCGAGCGCGGGCCATGCCAGGCCTGCGCCTGCAATCGCTGCGAGCAATCGTGATCGAAGCCTGGTTGAGTTCATCAGCAAACCCTTCATTGGAGCGACTCGGAAAGCCGCTGAATCTGGTCCATATCGAGGACCAATGCACGATCGAAGCCGTTACGGCGCACCATGACATTGGCCATCTGCGTCTCCCCCAGAGCGCCCAGAACCTGCGTCGCGTTGCGCATGTCGTTGAGCCTGATTCCGTTGACCTCGGTCAGGACGTCGCCGGGCTCGAGCCCGAGCTCCGAAAACACGCGCGGGTCGCCGCGCGGCTGGACTCTGAAGCCCAGCACCTGCCCATTCTCCGTGTGCATGGCGAAATTGATGTGCTCGCTCAGGAGCTCGGCAACCTCGCCTATGGCCTCGGTCAGAGGCGCGCTGGATCCCGGGCCCTGAACCGGCGCGGCGGCGCGAACCTGCGGTCTCGCGGCCAGCCGCGAGGTCGGTTGTCGCATCTGCGCGGAATCCGGGAACCGCAGCGTCTCGAGCCGGCCGCCGCCGCGATCCAGCAACACGCGGTCATTGAATACGGAATGCAGGCTGGCATTGCCCGCGCCCTCGATGGCGTCCCCGCTCCAGTAGACCTTGCCGCCGGCACTGCTGGAAATGACGGCAGAGCCCCGCTCGGGAATGACCATCGAGCCGCGTGCGGGCAGCTCCGAGGCCTGGACGGTGCCGAGCAGAGTCACATTGAGCGAGGTGTCCGGTGCGTCGAGCAGAAGATCGGCCGAAATGGCCTCGGTGCTCTCGTCCGGCGCCCTGCCGAAGGGTTCCCAGCCCGTGAGTGCCTGATAACGCTCGGAATTCGCGTTGCCCGGGTTCGCGCTGACGGCGGGCGGCGCGACCGCGTCGACTGACGGTGATTCGAGCAGCCGCCAGGTCAGGTTGGCCAGATTGAAGGCAATCGCGAGAACCAGAACGGCCGCCACGACCGGCGGCAGCACGCGATTCGCCTGCGCAATCCATTGCTCGGGCGACCGGTCACGCCACTGCGCGAGGTTTTTCGCTAGGTCCATTGCGTCCAAAATCCTGGCGATTGCAGAGCCCGACAGGCCATCATAGGGCAGCCCCGGGGCCTCTAACAAGCCGACTGGTGCACAGTCTCAGGCGGCCGATTTCCCTTCTAATTGACCGTGTTGCGCCATTAAAATTCACTTGATGTCCGACCGAAAGCTGCAATTACCGGATGACGGCGGAACGGCGCTCGAGGAGGCGCCTCCCAAGCTCAAGCGTCCGCCACTTTATCGCGTTATTCTGTTGAATGATGATTACACGCCGATGGAATTCGTCGTCGGTGTGCTCGAAAGCGTGTTCGGGCTCGATCACGGGACGGCCACGCGAATCATGCTCGAGGTGCACCATCAAGGCAAAGGTGTCTGCGGTGTGTACACTTATGAGATCGCCGAAACCAAGGTCGCCCAGGTGACCGGCTTGGCACAACAGCATCAGCACCCGTTGCTGTGCACGATGGAAGAGACCTGACTTGTTATCTACAGAGCTCGAAATCTGTCTCAAGGAAGCGTATCAGCGGGCCCGCGATGAGCGTCACGAGTTCATCACGGTCGAGCACCTGCTCCTGGCTTTGCTCGACACGCCGCAGGTGGTCGAGATTCTCAATGGCTGCGGCGCGGACATCGAGCGGCTGGCGAGTGATCTCGTCGAGTCGATCGACGATTCGACTCCGCGTATGCCGCACGACGCAGATGAAGACGCCGAGCCGCAGTCTACGCTCGGATTCCAGCGGGTGCTGCAGCGCGCGCTGTTTCATGTTCAGCAGGGTGGCAAGAAGGAAGTGCAGCCGGGCAACGTGCTCGTCGCCATTTTCAGTGA
>JASFSD010000221.1:0-5284 GCA_050114575.1 Gammaproteobacteria bacterium
CGTGCTGGTAGTCGTGTTTGCGTTGCAGAACGCCGCAGTCGTCGAAGTGAAGTTTCTGTTCTGGGGTTTGGCATTACCGCGCTCACTCCTGCTCCTCGTAGTGCTGCTCGTCGGCATCACAGCGGGTTGGTTTCTTCGAGGCGCAATTCGAATCACGAGGGCATAACAATTTCGAAACAGCAGCGCGCCGAGCGGCATCGACAGGACGGAGTCATCCTGCATGGCTGCCGCCGCGCCCCGGCAGCTGTTGCCATGTGCCGGTCGGCATGCCAATGCTATGGTTTGGGATAGCACAGTGGATAGTCGTCAGATGGTGGGCAGTGATCAGACAGCGCCGCCGGCCAACGTGCCAGGCCCGGTCGATGAACGATCCCGCGTGGTCGGCGTAATCGCCGAGGTCCATGGCCCTGTCGTCGTGATCAGATGCGAATCTCTGCCGCCGTTGCGTCAGGCTCTGTTCGCACCGTTGGACGGCGACAGCTATATCTTCGAGGTGCATCAGCATCTCGACGAGCATCGGGTTCGAGCCATTACCCTGCACCGGTCGAGCGGCCTGCGCCGGGGAATGGAGGTCTTCGATACCGGTGCGCCGTTGCACGTGCCGGTGACGGTCGATTGTCTCGGCAGGTTGCTGAACGCCTTCGGTGAGCCGCTCGATGACCTGCCGCCCATCGAGCCGCGGGAGTTCCGTAATGTGCACTCGCAGCCGTCGCCGCTGTACGAATCGGTCGGAACGGGCGACGTGCTCGAAACCGGCATCAAGGTCATCGATCTGCTCTGCCCTTTCGTCCGTGGCGGCAAGACGGGTCTCTTCGGCGGCGCGGGTGTCGGCAAGACGGTCCTGATCATGGAATTCATGCACGCTGTGGCGACTCTGCACGAGGGCGTCTCGGTTTTCGCCGGCGTCGGCGAGCGCATCCGCGAGGGACACGAGCTCTGGCACGAGCTGCGCAAGGCCGGTGTCCTCGACCAGACGCTGATGGTCTTCGGTCAGATGGATGAGTCGCCAGGGGTCCGTTTTCGGGTCGGGCTGTCGGCCCTGAGCTACGCGGAATACCTGCGGGACAGCCTGCACAAGGAAGTTCTGTTCGTCATGGACAACATCTTTCGCTTCGTCCAGGCGGGCAGCGAAATTTCGAGTCTTCTCGGGCGGATGCCGGCGACGGTCGGCTACCAGCCGACGCTGACGACGGAGGTCGCGGAGATGCAGGACCGGATACTGTCGACGAAGCAGGGCGCGATCACTTCCGTGCAGGCCGTCTACGTGCCGGCCGACGATATGACGGACCCCGCCGTCAGTGCGATTCTCAGTCATCTCGATACGAACGTCATTCTGTCCCGGGCTCAGGCGGGGCGCGGAATTTATCCCGCAGTCGATCCTCTGCAATCGAGGAGCAAGCTCGTCGACAGGGACGTTCTCGGGGCCCGTCATTACAGCGTTGCCGAAGGCGTGCGGGGACATCTGGCGCGGTACGCCGAGCTCGAAGACATCATCACGATGCTCGGTATCGAGGAGCTCTCGCCTAAGGACCAGCGCATCGTCATGCGGGCGCGAAAGCTGCAACGCTTCTTGAGTCAACCATTCTGGACCACGGCGGCTCACACGGGCATCGAGGGCGTCTCGGTCAGCCTCGAGCAGACGCTCGTCGATTGCGAGGCTTTCCTGAAAGGGAAATACGACGAGGTTCCCGAGGATAACTGCTACATGCGGGGCACGATGGCGGGGTCGAGCGCATGAGGACATTTTCGATCCGGCTGCAGGACGCGCGACACACCGAGGTCGTCGATGGCGTCACGAGCTTCGTGGCCGAGGACGGCTCGGGCAGCTTTGGAATTCAGGCCGGACATGCGCGCATCATGGCCAGCCTGTCTTTCGGGCTGGCGCGCTTCAGGACGCAGACGGGCGACTGGCGCTATCTCGCCCTGCCGGGTGCGCTACTGTACTTTCACGACGACACACTGACGCTTTGCACCCGTCATTACGTTGTCGACGACGATTACGAGCGAATCAGTGCGGTCGTTCGCGACGAGTTGCGGGCGGAGGAAGTGGAGCTCAAGAGTGTGAAGAAGAGCCTGCGGCGCATGGAGGAAGAGGCTCTGCGCCGCATGTGGAAGCTTGGGCAAGCGGGGGCATGAAGTGACCGACCCCAGGGACAGGCTCAGCAAGGCTGTCGAAAAGCAGGCCGAGCGCCGCAAGAAGGCGGAGGAGGATCGTCCGACCCTGCTCGGCCAGACGGTGTATGTCGGCACGCTGGGTTTATTGCTGGTGCTGCCGGTGGTCGGCGGCGCCTACCTCGGCGTCTGGCTCGACGGTATGGTTTCGGGGTATTCGGTGAGATGGACGATAAGCCTGATTCTCGTCGGCGTCTTCGTGGGTGCCGTCAACGTGTACCTTTTCGTGAGGGAATAAGGGGATGGGTCAGGACGACATGCTGATCCAGCCGGTGGTGCGTATCGGTCCACTGGTCATCACCAATACGGTGATCACGACATGGGTGATCATGGCTGTTCTCTTGATTGCCTGCTGGTTGACGACACGGCGCCTGCGGCTGGATCCCGGCCCGATTCAGAGTGGTCTCGAAGGCATCGTTGCGACGATCGAGGACGCGATCGCAGCAGTTGCGCCGGACTATGCCAGAAAGATCCTGCCCCTGATCGGGACAATCTGGATATTCCTGGTCGTGGCGAATCTGGTCGGTCTGATACCGGGAGCGCATTCGCCGACGCGGGATCTCTCTGCCACGGCGGCGCTTGCGATCGTCGTCTTCCTCTCGGCGCACTGGTTCGGCGTGCGGATCTCCGGGCCCCGCAACTATCTCAGGCATTACCTGACGCCGAGCCCATTGCTGCTGCCATTCCATCTCATCAGCGAAATAACGCGCACGATTGCGCTTGCCGTCAGGTTGTTCGGCAACATGATGAGTCTCGAGATGGCGGCGCTGCTGATTCTCCTGGTCGCGGGATTCCTCGCTCCCGTGCCCATCCTGCTGCTGCACGTCGTCGAAGCGCTCGTGCAGGCTTATATATTCGGTATGCTCGCCCTGATCTATGTCGCGGGCGGCATCCAGTCGCAACAAATGAGACAACAATCGCAAGGAGCTGAAAATGCCTGATCTCTCCAGTTTCACTCTCGCCTCTACGGTGGCGGCGATCATCGGCATATCGCTCGGCGTCATGTTACCGGCCATCGCCATGGGGTGGGCCATCAGCCGGGCGCTCGACGCTCTGGCGCGCCAGCCCGAGGCGGAGCGATCGATCATGCGGACCCTGTTCATCGGGCTCGCGATGATCGAGTCGCTTGCCATCTATGTGCTGGTCATCGTCCTGATCGTGTTGTTCCGCAACCCGTTGCTGGAATATCTGATCAGTTGAGTCGCTGAGGGTCACGCAGCCAGGAAGTAGAACCTTGGAGCTAAGCTGGTCAACATTCATCCTGGAAATTATCAATTTCCTGGTACTCGTCTGGATACTCAAGCGGTTTCTCTACAAGCCCGTGCTCGATGTGATTTCGGCACGCCGCAAGTCCATCGAGGATCAGCTCTCGGCCGCGCACTCGATCGAGGAAGAGGCAGGGGCGCTCAAAGAGCAGTACACGGGCCGCCTGGCCGAGTGGGAAACCGAGAGGCAGCAGGCCAGAGAAGAGTTGATGCGAGAAATCGAGCAGGAGCGGGCTCGCCGGTTGTCGGATGTGAGCGCGGCCATCGAGCAGGAGCAGCAGAAGGCACGCGCTGCGTCGGATCGCCGCCGGGCCGAGCAGCAGCGAGCGATGGAACAACTGGCGCTCGAGCAGGGCGCGGCATTTTCGAGCCGACTGCTCGCCCAGGCCTCGGGGCCCGAGCTCGAGGAAAGGTTGCTGGGGCTCCTGATCGAGGATCTCGAAAGCATTCCCGAAGACCGCCTCGATCATCTGCGCGAACAGTGGTCCGAGGTTCCGGCGATCGAGGTGAGCAGCGCGTTCGTGCTTGCGGATGATCAGCGCGAGCGCCTGACCCAGGCGCTGCAGAAGGCCGGTGCGGTCGCGGCGCTCGAGTTCCGGCAGGACAAGGAGCTCATTGCGGGCCTCAAGATCGTCATCGGTCCCTGGATTCTCGCCGCAAACGTTCGCGACGAGCTCAAGGGGTTCACGGAGTTTTCGCATGCCGCACGCTGAGGAAGCCGCTTACGGGCTGCTGTCCGAACAGTCTGCCTGGCTCGAGCATTACAGTCCCGGACTTCGAATCAGCGAGCGCGGGCGTGTCATCTCAGTTGGTGACGGCATCGCACATATCTCGGGCCTGCCATCGGCGGCTATGGATGACGTCCTGGATTTTGGAGACGGCAGCCATGGTGTCGTGTTCGACCTCAACGAGCAGCAGATCGGAGCCGTGCTGTTACATGTGACCGATTCGCTGACGGCCGGTACGTCGGTGCGGCTGTCCGGGAAACGGCTGAGCCTGCCCGCGGGCGATGGGCTGCTCGGCCGCGTGATCGATCCGTTGGGCAGGCCGCTCGACGATGGCCCGATGCCAGACACGACGGCGCGTCAGAACCTCGAGGCGCCGGCGCCGCCGATCGTGGCCCGCGACTTCGTCCATTCGCCGCTTGATACCGGCATCAAAATGATCGATACCCTGATCCCTATCGGTAAAGGACAGCGCCAGTTGCTCGTGGGCGACGATGGGCTGGGTCGGACATCGCTCGCTATCGATGCCATCATCAACCAGCGTGACAAAGATGTTCTCTGCGTCTATGTCCTGGTGGGGCAAAAGCGCTCCACGATCACGAACACGATCGAAACTCTCAGAGACAGCGGCGCGCTCGCGTATACCACGGTAGTGGTCTCGGAGGCTTCGAGTCTGCCGGGATTGCAGTATCTGGCGCCCTTCGCCGGTTGTGCCGTGGCCGAATTCTGGATGCAGCTCGGGCGGCAGACCCTCATCGTATACGACGATCTGACCAGCCATGCGAAGACCTACCGCTCGCTTTCGCTGTTGCTGCGCCGGCCACCGGGACGCGAGGCATTCCCTGGCGATATCTTTTCCGTGCATGCCCGGCTGCTCGAGCGGGCGACCTGCCTCAATGCCGCCCACGGAGGCGGCAGCATGACGGCATTGGCCATCGTCGAAACCAACGAGGGCGAGATCGCCGCCTATATTCCGACGAATCTGATCTCGATTACCGATGGTCAGATCTACCTCGAGCGAGAACTGTTCGCGGCAGGAATCCGACCGGCTATCGATATAGCGCGCTCGGTGTCGCGTATCGGCGGCGCGGCGCAGCATCCGAGAATCAAGGAAGAGGCCGG
>JASFSD010000222.1:0-5265 GCA_050114575.1 Gammaproteobacteria bacterium
CGTGAATCGCGCCACACCTGCGAGAGGCGCGCGTCCGCTCGGGTTCATCTCGAGCAACAGCGGGCCCAGGATGCCGGATTCCGGCGTTTCCGGCGGTCGCTGACCGCAGCCGGAAAGGGCGATCGCAGCGACCGCAAGGGAGCCTATGCGCCTCAGCTTTTTCATTCGTGCCGTGCGAATAATCATGTTCAGGGATAGAGGCTCGGCAGCCTTTCCGTGCGATAGGCGCCCCAGCCTTCGTCGGGCGTGTCGATCGAGATTTCCCAGACTTTCTCTGCCGGCATCGTGTGCGTGACCTCGACGACCGAGAGGTGGATCCGAAGGCCGCTGCCCGGATCGTAAATCCCTTCCATAGACAGGCCTTCGGGCACCTCGGCCTGCCCGCCATTGGTGATCAGGATGTTGCCCGTCTCGGGCATCGTATCGGCTTCGGATACGAAACCGGCGAAGAACTGTTCCGAGCCGGGGCCGCCGTAAGACCAGACTTCCCTGACGGTCATATTCTCTTCGTCGATTTCGTACTCGACGGCACGGCTGTAGCTCGTCTCCAGATCCGTCAGCGGCTCGGCGGCGGGATAGGCGCGGCCGAAGGAACCGTTGTCGTACAGGAGCAGGGTGCCACTCGGCGTGATCTCCGGCGCGTGCTGACCGAATTGCCACTCGAGGTCGCCGATCGGCTCGAGCAGCAGGTCCTGAAACCCGGGCCCCCAGCCCTCGTGGTTGCCGAGGATCCAGACGAGCTCGTCAGCCGCGAGATCGATCTTGACCACGGCGCTCATTTTGCGGATAGACAGAATCAGCGAATCCGTCGCTGCCTCGTAAAAGATGCCGTTGGCGTGGGTCCAGTCGACCAGCGGCTCGTCGAGCACGTCGTCGTAGGCATTGGCAAAGAAGCGATCCTGCTCGAACTCGTGGGCGATTCGATCGTGATCGAGCAGATCGAACAGGCTCCATTCACGAACGATCTCTCCATCGTCGGGACGAAATTCGATAATCCGGTCGACAATGACATCGCGCGGCTCGCGCGGCGCCGAGAGATCCTTGTCGCTGGTCGGGTAGGCATCCATGTGCCGGATCTCGCTCGAAATGGCGAGGATGTTGCCCGACGGCATCTCCAGAACGTCGTGGTGAAACGTATCCGTCGCCACGGGAATCGCACCTTCCGGCGGGTCGTCGACGACGCCCGTCGCCGACCACTGGCGGACGGTGCGCCCGAGCATGTCCACCTCGAGCAGGCGGCGCCGCTCGAGAAATTCGTCATTGATCAGAAAGTTGCCGTTGCGCAGGCGTATCGTCTCGTCGATGCTTGCATGGTAGTACCAGACGACATCGCCCTGGGCGTCGAGGGCGACGACATAGCCCACGTTGTCGACTTCGCCGTCGAACACCGGCAGGAAGGTGTAGCCGGGCTCCATCAGCGCAGGACGGCTGATGCTGACCGTGATCGGCGGCACGGTGTCGGGCAGCGGCCGGGTCTGAACGTCGATGCTCAGCCCCGAGGCAGTCAGGCCGCCTTCGTTCTCGAGCGTGACTTCGACCGTATTGGTGCGGTCCGGACGCAGGCCGAGCACCATGAGCTCGTGCTCGGTCGTGAAGTCATCGACCGGGGTCACGGTCAGCTCGTTGAAGTCGTCGTCGCTGATCGTCAGCGTCGCGCGTGACGGCTGATCGGTCGTGAATGACAGCAGCCCGGACAGCGGTGCCTTGCCGCTCGGGTTCATCTGCAGCACCGGTGTGCCGACAACCGTCGGCGGGGGCGCGCTGCAGCCTGCGGCAACCACTAGTCCAAGCACGGCGATGGGTCGCGCTGTTCGGTTCATTGCTTACCCCTGATTGTTGTTGCTTATCGGATCAACAGGAGCCATAGCCGAACCCGCAGAGCGCCCTTCGCGTTCCGGGGTCGACCACGTCTTCCATCGCCTTCAATGCATAGAGCTCGCTGTAGGTCTCGTAATCGCGCATTCGCTCACGCAGGTACGTCAGCTGCTCCGGCGCCTCGTTCAGCAGATTGTTCAACTCGTCCGGGTCGGTATCGAGGTTGAACAGCATCTCGTTGGCAATCTCGCCCCAGATCGGGGGCTCCTCGGCCTCGCCTGCCATGATGGCCTGGACCAGCTCGACATAGCCTTCGTCGATGGCTTTGCGTTCTTCGATCGGGCACCGGATGTATTCGGCGATGTATTTCCACTCATCCAGAATCGCGGCGCGCACGACGCAGCGTTCCCGAATGACGAGCTCGGCGAAGATCGGCTCGCCCGATGCGCGGATCTCCAGAGAGTCGCTCAAGAAACTGCTGCCGTCCGGCTGCCAGGCATCGAAATCCAGATCGAGGTCGAGCAGGTCCACGAGTGTCGGGTAGATATCGACGATCGACACGGCGCTCGCGATGCGGTCCGCCGCCAGCAGGCCCGGGGCGTGAATGATCAGCGGCACGTGCAGCAACTCGTTGTAGAGCGTCCAGGCATCGCCGAAGTAGCCGTGATCGAGGAACTCCTGCCCGACGGCGCCGGTCACGATGATCAGCGTGTCGTCGGCAAGTCCGCGCTCGTTCAGGCCCTCGACGAGCGTGCCGATCGCGTCATCGACGGCGGCGATCTCGGCATCGTACCGCGCCATCAGTTGTGCCAGTCGCGGATCGTTGGCCGAGGGGGGCATGGCGTCATCGATCTCGCCCCGCAGGAGTGCCAGGCTCACGTCGGTGGCATCGACGCCGAAATTGCCGGCCGTTGCCTCTGGCGGATCGAGCGGTGGGAATGGCTCGGAGTAGTGCGCATAGACCATGAAACGGTCGGGCGCGTAATCGTCGACGAACTGCAGCGCGTTTGCGGTCACATCCGCGGCAGCCTGCGCCGCATCGACGGACGCAATCTGAATGCCTTCGAAGCCACGCGTGAACCCGCGGTCGCCGATCAGCGGCTGATTCGAGAACATGCCCGCGCGCAGGCCCGCTGCCCGGAACAGCCGGGCCAGAGTCTCGGCATTCTCGTGTGGTTGAGCGGCGAAGCTGACGCTGCCGCCGCTCGTCGGCAGCCGGCCCGTCAGCAGCGAAGAGACTGCCTGGCGCGTGAATGAGGACGTCGAATAGGCATGCTCGAACACGACGCTGTCCTCGGCAAGGGTATCGAGAAACGGGGTCGTGGGTCGGTCGTACCCGTAAGCGCCAACATGGTCGGCGCGCAATGAGTCGATGCTGATCAGCACGACGTTGTAATCGGGCGCACTGCTCGTGCTCTCGTCCGCAGACTGGCAGCCGGCAAGCGCCAGCGCACCGAGAAAGAGCAACAGGCCACGTCGCGGCGCAGATATTTCGATCACCTTCGATGCTGCTGCGAAAGCGGCGCGTTTGTGGTTTGTCGATACATCCATCATTGCAATATCCCTTTGACAAGGTGTCGGGCAGCTCACTTGCACGTCAATTCCGGTATAAAGTGGGATCGACGACACTGGCCATCTTGTTGATGTCGAGCTTCAATCCGAGAAAGTCCTGAATACGTTTGGCCTCGTTGACGGGGTCCTTGACCGCGTCGCTGTAGACGATCTCGATCGACTCCATATGCGGCGCACGGCGGAGCATATAGCTCACCTTCCAGAGATGGTCCTTCCAGAGCGCCAGCATGGCCTCGTCGCTGGTGTCGTTGGCCTCGCCGCGGCGTTCCAGCATCTTGTTCTGCGAGGCGAGCACCTCGTCGAGGTCGCGCCGCATGAAGATGATCTTGTAGTTGTTCTGCTCCGGTAAGTATCTCAAAAGAAAGGAGATTATCTTGATCGCTTTGCCGCGCGTGTCTCTGACCCAGGTTCGGTCCGCGTCGTCCTTATAGAGGTCCTTGACGCGCTCCTCTTCGTAGTAGCCTTTCGGATTGTCCTCGTCCGCGGTGCGCACGCCGTCGGTCACGGCGGGGCAGCCGCCGGCCGCGAGCATCTGCATCGCCATCGATGTGCCGGATCGGGGCAGGCCCGACACGATCACGATCGGTTCACCGTAGCGCATTCGGCGAAAAATCCTCTTCATCATTGTTATTGAGTGAGGTGGTCGTAGAAAAACCCTTTTATGCTAAAGTCGGACGCGATACAAGAAGGCGCTGTCTGTAGAGGCGCTCGACGAGGGGAATTGAGCCGGTGATCGAAGCAGACAAGAAAAATGTGCGCTACCAGCGTCTCGATCATTGCAGCGACCATCCGTTGCTCGACGAGGTCACCGGGCCGCCGCGACTGATCGGCGCGACAACCGTGGTTGCAACCATCGCCATTGCGGCGGCTGCGGTGCCGAACACGGTCGGTGCCTACGTCGGCCCCGGCGCGGGGTTCGCCCTGCTGTCGTCCTTCCTCGTCGTATTCACGACCATGCTTCTCGCAGTCGCGTCGCTGTTGATATGGCCAATTCGCATGGGCTTTCGCGCGATCAAATTCCGCAACAAGCCCAAGCCCTGGATCAACCGCCTCGTCGTCGTCGGTTTCGACGGTCAGGATCCGAAGCTCACGGAGCAGTATCTGGAGCAGGGTCTGCTGCCGAACCTCGAGAAGCTCAAGGAGCAGGGCTGCTACCGGCGGCTCGGGACGACCTATCCGGCGCTGTCGCCGGTCGCCTGGTCGTCTTTCGCCACCGGCACGAATCCCGCGCGGCACAACATCTTCGATTTTTTGAACCGCGACCGGCGCACCTATCTGCCGCTGCTGTCTTCGACGCACATCGGCGGGGTCGAGCGGACGCTCGATATCGGCAAATACCGCATTCCGACGAAAAAGCCCGAGATTCGTCAGCTCAGAAAGTCGAAACCGTTCTGGCGCATTCTCGGCGACCACAACATCTGGAGCACGGTGCTGCGCGTTCCCATCACGTTTCCGCCGGACAAGTTCTACGGCGCCCAACTCTCGGCAATGTGTGTTCCGGACCTGCTCGGCACGCAAGGCACCTTCCTGTTGTTCACGACCCGACACACCGAGGACAAGATCAAAGAGGGTGGGATTCGAATCGAGCTCGAGCAGACCGGTGGCGTTATCGAGACTACGCTCAAGGGGCCCGAAAACACCTTCGTCAAGGACAGCCCGCCGCTCGAGATTCCGATGCGAATCGAGCGCGATGCCGAAAACAACACGGCCGCGCTCAAGATCGGCGGTCTCGAGCTCGAGCTCGCGCCGAACGTGCTCAGCGAATGGGTGCAGCTCGAATTTCAGGCGGCGCCGGGAATCAAGGTGCGTGGCTGTTGCCGGCTCATGGTGACGGAGATGGGCGAGCACTTCTCGCTCTACGTCACACCCATCAGCATC
>JASFSD010000223.1:0-5258 GCA_050114575.1 Gammaproteobacteria bacterium
TTCCGGCTCGACCGCCGCGGCGGGCTCTTCGAGCGCCTCGCCCTCGCCCTGGATAACGCCGAGGATGGCACCGACCTCGACGGTTTCACCCGATTGAACCAGGATCCGCGCCAGGGTGCCGGCCTTCGGCGCCGGAATTTCCATCGAGACCTTGTCGGTCTCGATATCGCAGATGATCTCGTCGGCCTCGACGGCGTCGCCCTCGCTCTTGTGCCAGGTGGCGACCGTTCCCTCCGTTACCGTCTCGCCGAGCTGCGGCATCAGTACGTCCATGCTCGCTGAACTCCTCGATTAGTCAACCAGCTGCTGTACGGCGGCGACGATCCTGTCGGCGCTGGGCAGCATTGCGTCTTCCAGATTATCGGCCGCAGAAAGCGGTACATGAGGGGTCGTGACGCGAACGATTGGCCCGTCGAGGCTCCAGAACAGCTCCTCGGCGACGATCGAGGCAATCTCGGCGCCCCAGCCGCAAAGCCTCGGGTTCTCTTCGACCGTGACGAGTCTGCCCGTCTTTTCGGTCTCGCTGAGAATTGTCTGAGTATCGAGCGGCACCAGCGATCGCACGTCGACGACCGTGGCCGAGATGCCGTGCTCTTTCTCCAGCGTTTCCGCAGCCTTCATCGCGCGCGGCACCATGAGTGCCAGGGCGCAGATCGTGACGTCGCTGCCGCTGCGCAGCACCTTGGCCTTGCCGAGCTCCACGACATGCTCGCCTTCGGGCACGTCGCCCTTCGCGGCATAGAGCGATTTCTGCTCGAAGAACATGACCGGGTCCGGGTCGCGAATCGATGCCGCGAGCAGGCCCTTGACGTCGGCCGGGGACGAAGGAGCGACGACCTTGAGCCCGGGGATCGCCATGGCCCAGTTCTCGACGCTCTGCGAGTGCTGGGCGCCGAACCTCGAGCCGCCTCCGTTGCCGGAACGGATAACGAGCGGCAGATCGACCTGCCCGTCAGTCATGTAGCGTGTCTTCGCGATCTCGTTGGCAACCATATCCCAGCAGACGGCAAAAAAGTCCGAAAACATGATCTCGGCGACGGGCTTCAGTCCCGTCATCGCCGCGCCCATCGTGGCGCCGAGAATGGCCTGCTCAGAGATCGGAGTATCGCGGACGCGGTCCGGACCGAATTCCTCGAGCAAACCGACTGTGGCCTTGAATACACCGCCGGCAGCCGCGACATCCTCGCCCAGAAACACGACGTTCGGGTCGCGCCGCATTTCCTGCGCCAGGCCCGCGGCGACGGCCTCGCGATAGGTCAGTTCCGCCATGCCGAGCCTCCATCTGCCCAAACGTCCTTGTCGGCGAGACTGAGGTCGGGCGGGGGCGCGTTCTTCGCTTCTTCCGTGGCCGCATCAATCATCGCATTGGTCTCTTCCTCGATCTTTTCGATCTCGGCCGAGGGGATTCTCATTGCCAGCAGGCGCTCGCGATACATCGGAATCGGATCCTTGGACAGCCACTCCTTGACCTCCTCGTCCGGGCGATATTTGCCGGGGTCGGCGCGCGAGTGGCCGCCATGCCGGTAGGTCATGGCTTCGATCAGGCTCGGGCCTCCGCCTCGCCGGGCGACGTCGATGGCGCGGCTCGCCGTGGCATAGACGGCGTCGACGTCGTTGCCGTCGATCAGCACCGGCTCCAGACCATAGGCGCTGGCCCGGTCGGCGGCGGCATGCTCGACGGCGGTCACCTCGTGAATGGACGTGTACTCCATATAGAGGTTGTTCTCACAGACGAAAATTACCGGCAGCTTCCAGATCACGGCGAAGTTGAGCGCTTCGTGGAAAGCGCCGATGTTGGTCGTGCCGTCGCCGAAGAAGCAGACGGCGACCTGATCCGTGCCGCGATACTGGGCCGACCAGGCGGCACCGTTGGCGATGCACAGGTGCGCGCCGATGATGGCGTAGGAACCCATGACGCCATGCTCGACACTCGTCAGGTGCATGGAGCCGCCCTTACCACGCATGAGACCCGACGTCTTGCCCATGAGCTCGCCGAGGATCTTGGTCATCGACACGCCACGGACATAGGTGTGGTTGTGGCCGCGGTAGGTGCAGTAGGTGTAATCGTCGGGGCGCATCACCGCGCCGAAGCCGGTCGCAACGGCCTCCTGACCGAGGGCGAGATGGCTCGTACCTTTGATCAGGTTCTGCATGAACAGGTCGTAGGCGCGCTTTTCCAGCACGCGGCATTCGAGCATCTTACGGTAAAGCTTGAGCCTTACCTCCGGTGTCAGTGATTCCTGCAGCTGGAGTGCAGCCGCAGTCTGCGTCGAACTTGTGTCCACGGTACTCCCTTGGGCGTTATTAGTATTCGTTGGCTACGGGCAGCTCTTCGGCAGGGAACAGCGTGATGACCTCGCACCCGGAGTCGGTCACGACGACTTCCTCCTCGATGCGTGCCGCCGAGCGTCCGTCCTTGGCCGGGCAGTAGGTCTCGAGCGCGAACACCATGCCTTCCTTGATTTCGAGCGGGTTATCCATCGACACGAGGCGACTGATGATCGGACGCTCGTGCAGCGCGACGCCGAGGCCGTGACCGAACTGGAGGCCAAAGCACTCCATCTCGCTCGAGAAGCCGAACTCCTCGGCCTTGGGCCAGGCGGCGGCAACCGTGTCGGTGCTGACGCCGGGTCTGATGAGGTCGATCGAGGCGTCTATCCACTCGCGGGCTTTCTTGTAGGCGTCCTTCTGTGCGCCGTTGGCCCGTCCGACATTGATCGTGCGGTAGTAGCAGGTCCGGTAACCCATGTAGGCCTGAATGACGTCGAAGAAGGCCTGGTCACCCGGGCGGACCATGCGGTCGGTGAAATTGTGCGGATGCGGGCTGCAGCGCTCGCCGGCGACGGCGTTGATCGCCTCGACGTCGTCGGCGCCCATCTCGAACAGCATCTTGGTGGATTCGGCGACGATGTCGTTCTCGCGCACACCGGGCTTCAGCTTCTCGTAGATCATGTGATAGACGGCATCGACCATCGAGGCCGCGACGTTGAGCAGCATGATCTCGTCCTGGTTCTTGATCTCGCGCGCATCGAGCATGACCTGCTGACCATCGCGCACATCGACGCCGAGCTTCTCGAACTCGCGCAGCAGGGGCGGCTCGACGATGTCGATGCCGAGCGGCTGATCGGCAACGCCGTTCTCCTTCAGGATTGCGAGGATCTCGTGGGCAAAATCGCGCATCAGGCCCGAATCTGCCGGCACGGCGCCGCGCAGGCCGAGCATCACGGCATGGTAGTTCGACGGCGGGATCCAGGGTGCGTGCAGGCGATGGTGGGCGGCGGCGGAGCCGAAGTCCCACTGATGCGGCGGCGCGTCGGCAGCCAGCAGCGACGAGCGGCACATCTTGTCGCGCGACCACTCGCCGATGTTCGTGCTCGTCATGTAGCGGATGTTGTTGGCGTCGAAGCACAGGATTGCGCCGAGCTCGGAGTTTTTCAGAGCCTGGCGGGTTCTGGCCAGGCGATAGCGGTGCAGCCGCTGAAAATTGATACGCTCCTCGAAATCGACGGCCATGACGCCAGGAGCGGCGAGGGCTTTCTTCCAGTTATGACCTGGATCGATGTCGGCTTCGGTGATGATGGCGGGTTCGGACAGCTTGGCGACCATTAGACTTCTCCTGAGGATCCTTCTCGTGCAAGCACCTGAGCAAGCCCATAATTCTAGCGCAGAAGGCGCGGTTTCATACAGTCGAGCAGGTGGTCAGGGCGGCCAAGTCCGCTAGAATGCCCCGTTATGGGCAATACGATTCGGCTTTACGACACGACGCTGCGCGACGGGGCGCAGTCGGAGGACGTCTCTTTCACGCTGGACGACAAGCTCCGCGTCGCGGAATTGCTTGACGAATGCGGGATTTCCTACATCGAGGGCGGCTGGCCGGGTTCGAACCCCCGCGACGAGGAGTTCTTTGCCGCGGTCAAGAAGCTCAACCTCAGGCGCGCGCGGGTTGCGGCCTTCGGCTCGACGCGTCGGGCCAATGTCGCCGTGACCGAAGACCTGAATCTCCGGCAGCTGCTGAAAGCCGAGACCCCGGTCGTCACCATCGTCGGCAAGACCTGGGATCTGCACGTGCGCGACGATCTCAGGATCTCCAAGGAGCAGAACCTCGAAGTGATCGCCGATTCGATCGCCTATCTGAAAGAACGCGTCGACGAGGTCATTTTCGACTGCGAGCACTTTTTCGACGGTTTCAAGGCCGATTCGGAGTATTCGCTGGCCTGCCTCCGGGCCGCTGCCGAGGCGGGCGCTGATGTGCTCGTCCTGTGCGACACGCGAGGCGGATCGATGCCCGGGGAAATCCAGGCGGCCGTCGAGGCGGCGCTCGCCGTCGGGGCCAAGGCGCTCGGGATTCACTGCCATAACGATTGCGAGCTCGCGGTCGGCAATTCGCTCGCGGCTGTCGAGGCGGGCGTCACGCAGGTGCAGGGGACGATCAACGGCTTCGGTGAGCGTTGCGGCAACGCCAACCTCTGCTCCGTCATTCCGAACCTGCAGCTGAAGCTCGGCTACGAGTGCGTCACGGCCGATGAGCTTCGTCAGTTGCCGAGGATCTCGCGGACCGTCTATGAGCTCGCCAACATCGAGCCGTTCAAGCGCCAGGCCTATGTCGGCGAGAGCGCCTTTGCCCACAAGGGCGGGCTGCACGTCGCTGCCGTGCAGAAGAACAGCGAGACCTACGAGCACATCGATCCAAAACTCGTCGGCAATCATCAGCGCGTCCTGGTCTCGGATCTCTCGGGGCGCAGTAACGTGCTCTACAAAGCCAGGCAGTTCGGCTACGACATCGATTACTCCAACCCCGCGGTCAAGGCCGTGCTCGAGAAGGTCAAGCGCCTCGAGAACATCGGCTTTCAGTACGAGGGCGCGGAGGCCTCGTTTCAGCTGTTGATGGAGGAGGCGCTGCATGGCCGCGTCAGCCATTTCAAGCTGAATTCGTTCCGGGTCAGTGACGAAAAGATTCATGCCGACGAGCCGGTGCTCGCCGAGGCGACGGTACGCATCGAGTTACCCGACGGGACCGAGGCGCACACGGTTGCCCAGGGCAACGGGCCGCTCAACGCGCTCGATCTCGCCCTGCGCAAGGCGCTGGTGCCGTTCTTTCCGAGCCTCGCGAGCGTGGAGCTGCACGACTACAAAGTCCGGGTCCTCGGCAGCCACGACGGCACCGACGCCGTCGTTCGGGTGCTTATCGAGTCGGGTGATGACGAGGACCATCGCTGGGGCACGGTCGGGGTCTCGTCCAACGTCATCGAGGCCAGCTG
>JASFSD010000224.1:0-5253 GCA_050114575.1 Gammaproteobacteria bacterium
GACACCTTGCAGCGTGATGGTGGTTTCGGTATCGAATTCTGCGAATGAGTGGTGCGCACTACCTGCAAATGGCAGAAGCAGCAGTAGCGCGATACATCCATTCGTGATCCGGTTCATACGGGCATGCTCCGATTCGTCGTTGGTCCGCGAGGCTCGCAAGGCAAGGCCGATCGAAAGCTTAGTCGATTCGCATGGTGGAATACAGTGACCCCTTGAGGCGTAGTCGCCGAGCGGCTGGTTCCTCGATGCCTGCGATGATCCTCCGTCTCCTGGCGCCACTGCTGTCAGCTCTTCATAATGAATGGCCAGGGACTTGATTCGCTGCCACGTTCGACTGTGACCTCGATAACCGTGGGCTCGCCATCGTTCAGCGCAGATTCCAGAATCGGCCTCAAACCTTCCGGCGAATCGGTCCGCCGGGCCGCGGCGCCGAAGGATTCGGCGAGCTTCACAAAATCAGGATTCCTCAATTCCGCGCCGATGAGCCTGCCTTCGTAGTCGCGCTGCTGGTCGCGGAGCACGTTGCCGAAAGAGCGGTTGTTGAAGACGATCGTGACGAGACCGATGCCGTGCTGGACGGCCGTTGCGAGTTCCGGCACGCCGAACATGAAGCCGCCGTCGCCAGTTATGGAAACCACGGCACGACCGGGCATCGCAGCCTTGACACCGACGGCGGTCGGAAAGCCGAAACCGAGCGTGCCCTGGAAGCCCGCGGTGACGTACGTTCGCGGCTCGTAAACGGGGAAGCCGAAGTACGATGTGAAACCGGCCTGACAGAGCTCCTCGACGAAGAATCCATTGCGCGGCAGCACCTCGCGGATGACGTCGAGATAAGCCATTTCGGGCTGAACCGCTTCGATCTCGGCGCGTGCCTGGAGCTTGGCCAGGGCAATGCGTTCGAGATCGCCCGCCTTGAACCCGGCCTTGCCGACCGCCTCGAGCAGCGCCCGTGTGCCGTCGGCCGAGTCGGCGATGATGCCGACATCGGGCCGGAAGCGCTGCATCTCCGCCGGATCCACGTCAATGCGAATGAGCTTCGGTCCGCCAGGCGGTGGTTTGTCGTCGTAACGAGACATCGATCCCCAACGCATGTACTGCATCTCGAGCCGTGATCCGATGCCGATCAGCAGATCCGTGTCCTGCCAGAGCTTCCAGGCCGCGGCGGATGACACGCCCCAGGTGCTGTCCTCACTTACGACGCCGCGGCCGCTGCGCAGTGCGGTCGCTGCGGCGCCGAGCGTCGAGGCGAGCTCTCGTACTTCTTTGCTTGCGTGCTGCGCGCCGCCGCCGCACATGATCATGACGTTGTTCGCTCTCGCGATGAGTTTTGCGGCCTCCGCGACGGCGTCGGCGTCGATCGAAGGATGGTCGACGACGTCGTTGCCGGGAATCGTTTCGACGTTCCATTCCCGGGCCATCGTATCCCAGCACATTTCGACCGAGGCCGGTCCGGGTCGACCGCTTCGCATCACGCGAAACGCTTCGTTGATCTGCGCGAAAGCGTTTCTCGGATCGTCGATGCGGTCTGCATGTTTGATGAGTGTTCGCAGCGTGCCCGGCTGGTCGGCGAGTTCGTGAAGGTGTCCGCGTCCCTTACCCAGAAACTCCGACATGATCTGCCCGGTGAGCAACAGCACGGGCGTGTTGCAACCCATCGCCGTGCACAGCGCCGCAGTCGTGTTGAGCACACCGGGACCCGGTACGACGGCGAATGTGCCCGGTTTGCCGGTGGCCTTCGCATAACCGAGCGCCATGTATCCGGCGCCCTGCTCATGCCGTGTAACGATCGTTGTGATGTCGCTGCGGTGCAGCGCGTCGAACAGCGGGTAGATCTGAGCACCCGGGAGGCCGAATACCGTATCGACGCCGTTGGCTTTAACCGCACGCACGATGGCTTCGCCGCCGGTCATTGTCTGCACGTCGGACATCTAGAAGAAGTTTGTGTACACAAAACCGATAGCGAATACGATCATTGCAGCGATCGCAATCCAGTTCCAGACGGTGATGAATCGACCGGGACGAAGCTCCGGCGGCACGTCGTCTGACGTTATCGCGACGTAATTGTAGTAAGCGACAGCCGGTGCAGCGAGGAATCCCACGCTCGTGGCAAACATGACGAATGAGTTGAAGCTGCCCAACAGTAGCCAAAGGATCAGGGAGCAACCGATGACCTGCACGGCCAGGAACGCTGCATAAGGAGGTGCGGCATCGTCCGGGCGATGCGTGAGAATGCCGAACAACCGGCTCGTGACACGCGGCATGACGTCCATGAGCGCGATCAGCGTCGACCACATGACGGCGATTGCGGCGATCGAGATGACCGGATACGCCCAGCTTCCTATCGAGGCGGTGAAGACAGATAGCAGATCAGTGGCGAATCCTCCGGCGGAGTCGATTACTTCGCGTCCTGTGTCGAACAGCACAGCGGTTCCGAGCAGGAGAAAGCAAACGGCCAGGACAATCGTGAGCGCAAAGCCCACATGAAAATCGCTGCGCGCCATCCGAGCGTCGAATTCTCCGCCTGCAGCCACGCGCTTTTCGCGCACCCAGGCCGAAATCAATATGGCTCCGTTCGTCGGAATAGGCATCCAACCGGCCATGGCGATCATGAATACGACCAGTGCGCGCGACGGTTCGAGCTCGGCGAACAGTGCGCGCTCGCCGTCGCCGATCTGCGGGAGCGAAGCGATCGTTGCAAGTACAACGAAGACGGCAAACGCCAGCACCAGAGCTTTAACGATTCGCTCCGTTCGCATGTAGTGGCCGTTCACCAGAATGAGCGCGGAGACGACCATCAGCCCGATGGCTACCTGGGGTCCGGTCAGCGGCAGATCGAATATGCTGATCAGCAGACCGGCCGTCACGAGTGCGACAGCCGCAGTCGCGGAGAACATATCGCCGACAAACCCAACTACGAGCCATACGACCGCCAGCCTGCTGATCTTCGTGTAGGCGGGTACGAGGCTTCTGCCCGTCGCACTTGCGTAGTCGACAGCGAAGCGAAATGCCGGGTATTTGAGGAGCGAGATCAGCAGAATGAGCCAGACCAGCGAAAAACCGTAGTTCGCGCCGGCCTGCGTCGAGAACACGAGGTGTGATACGCCGATCGAAACGCCGGCGAACATCAGCCCCGGACCGAGTCGGCGCACAAGATCACGCACGAAGCTGGCTGCGCCGTTCACGTCAGTGACCGACGTTGAGAATGTGAATAGTCGTGCATTCGTGCAGCCCCAGGCTCCTGTCGGGTGCGAATTCCTGCCTAAGCCGCGATCGGCAGATCATAAAGCCCGGGCAATAGCGTCGCCATTCGATCGAGCGGGGCATTCGGCGCTTTCGCCGCGACGAAGTCGGTGTTCTGCTATCGAGAGATCGATGCGAACGGGCCTCGTTGCAGTATTCCTATTCCCTGAGCGATTCTAGCTTCCGTTCGAGATCTGCGCTTGTCCAGGACTCGCCGGACGATGTCCTTGTCGAGGTCGATGTCGAGTACGAACGAGATCGGAAATCTCGAATTTCTTGAGCGATTGTGCCACGAAGTAGGAATTCGCGCCCCACACGTCGATGGGCGGATCGAGATGCCGGCGCGACAAACCGGTTCTCCAATGAGCTACATGCATGACGGCAATCAGTACATCGTGCTTGCCGTCAGCCACGCTGGTGCCGATGCCGGCGGGGAGCTGATCGCGTTCTCACTGCCCTGAACGCCCAGGCAGCAACGTGCTCTAGCTACTCCAGTATTCTGGCGACGCGAAAGCCCAGATAGTTTCTGCCGCGCTGCGTCGCGGCGTACGGCGCGACGCCAGACAATATGCGCTTCAGTCCGTCAGTGTCCGATAGACTGACGCCACGAACTGCTCGGGCGTCCAGCGTGCATCGGTGCCATATCGGGCATCGTAATCGCGCGTCGGACGCGCGGCTAAGACCTGATCGAGGTTCATGCCTTCGTCGATCATGGCCTGAACGCGATCGCGGATAATCGTCACCATGTCGCGGTACTCGACGACGTCGGCCTCGTCGGCCAGCCGGCCGTGGCCCGGAATGACCATCGTGCCGCCTTCCTGCTTATCTCGCGGCACAGTGATGCGGATGATCTCGTTCAGTGCGTCGAGTACGCCGTTGATGCTGCCGCCATCACCCTCACGGATGACGGGATAGCTTGTCGTGTTGTAGACGTCGCCCGCGCTTACGACATCGGAGCGGCGGAAGAAGACCATGCTGTCACCATTTGTATGCGCGGACGGCTGATGCAGAATCTCGATTGGCTCGCCGTTGAAATAGAGATCCTTCTGGCGCACATGGAATGTGCTTGTGGGCCAGCCCGAGAAGGCAGGCGGCTCCTCCATCGTCGCGATAGCCAGCATGACGTTCTCGTGCGAGATGATAGTCGCGCCCTCGCCCGCATCGCTGATCGCACCGACGACGTTGCCACCGGAGATGGTGTCGCCGACCGGACCCAGGACAGTGTTTCCACCGATGTGATCGCCGTGCGCGTGCGTGTTGACGATGTAGCGGATAGGCGCGTCGGAGAGCTCGCGCACAGCTCCGAGCAGCGCCTCACCGACGTTCTCGAGCTTGGTATCGACGATCAGTATGCCGTCATCACCGATCTGGACCGTCGTATTGCCGCCGCCGCCGACGAGCATGAAGATGTTGTCGCGAACCGGCCAGATTCCGAAGCCAGCATCCTGCGCGCGCGTGTGACTCGGGTGCAGGAACAGGGGCAACAGCACGAGAGCGCAGATGTGTGGCCCGCGCATCAGTTCGCTCCGCAATCCATCGGATTCCAGCCTGAACGATCGCTCTCGCGACGGAAATGTGTGCTCGTGATGTAGGGCTGACTCAGATAGACGGGATCATCGACGATCGTCGTAACCATGAGCCACTCGTCACCACCCGGCCCGGCGAAGCGATCGAAATATTCCGTCATCACCGTCTCTTCGCTGTAAGGCACGCCATTGCGGCGCAGCCATCCCGGCAGCAGGTCGCTGGTGGTCACGACGAGATACCCGCCCTGCGCACCGCCCGCGCCGCGGCCGCGTCCACCGAACAGCCCGCGGCCGCCGCCGGGACGCTCCCATTCGGCGCGCGAGAACCCCTGCAGGCTGCGCTCGCCCGGCATCGCATCGGCAGCGAATTCGAGGCGACGTGTCTGACGGCCGGCGTCGCTCTCGATTACGATGACGTCGTCGCCGGACCAGTCGATCCGAAGCCGCGTCGGCATGCGCATCAGGCCGGCGGCGCCATAGGCTTCGC
>JASFSD010000225.1:0-5226 GCA_050114575.1 Gammaproteobacteria bacterium
CAAGCCTACAGCTACGATGTCAACGCGAGCGATACGGACGGTGACACACTGACCTACTCGCTCGATACGTCACCTGCAGGCATGTCGATCAATGCCTCATCCGGCCTCATCGGCTGGACGCCCGGCGCGGGCCAGATCGGCTCGAACGCCGTGACAGTCCGCGTCGAGGATGGCAACGGCGGTTCTGATACGCAGAGCTTCTCGATCAACGTATCCGACGCCGATCCCGGCAACCAGGCGCCGACAATCGACTCGACTCCGCTGACGACGGCCAATGCAGGTGAGCTCTACACCTACGACGTCAACGCGAGCGACGGAGATGGCGATACGCTGACGTACACGCTGCTTTCGCAGCCACTCGGCATGTCGATCAATGCCTCGTCCGGTCTCATCAGCTGGACGCCGAGCGCCGGCCAGGTCGGTTCGCACAACGTCTCCGTCCGCGCTTCCGACGGCAACGGTGGTATCGACGATCAAAGCTTCTCGATCAACGTGACCGGCGGCAACGTCGCACCGACGATCGACTCGTCGCCGGTTACCACAGCCACCGTCGGCCAGCTCTACAACTACGATGTCAATGCCAGTGATGGCGACGGCGACGCATTGAGTTACTCGTTGACGGCCTTGCCCCTAGGCATGTCGATCAACGCAGCCTCAGGCCTCATCAGCTGGACACCGAGCACGGGCCAGGAGGGATCGCAAAGTGTCACCGTCCGGGTAAGTGATGGTAACGGCGGCATCGATACGCAGAGCTTCTCGATCAACGTCGCCTCCGCCCCACCGGCCCCGAACACGGCGCCGACGATCTACTCGTCGCCCGTGACGACGGGAACGGAAGGCGTGGCATACAGTTACGATGTCAACGCGAACGACGATGACGGCGACACGCTGACTTACTCGCTGGACGTCGGCGCGACGGGCATGTCGATCAGCGCCTCGACCGGACTCATCCAGTGGACGCCGGCCGCCAACCAGACCGGCAACACCTATGTTGTCGCCCGTGTCGACGACGGCAATGGCGGAGCTGACACGCAAAGCTTCTGGATTACGGTCGATGCGGCGCAGACGACGCCGTCTGTCCACATCGGCGATCTGGATGGCACGGTGACGAACGCAGGCAAGAACTGGAGCGTGGCGGTCACGGTCACGGTCCACGACCAGAACCACGCCGCGGCCCCCGACGGGCTCGTCGTCCAGGGGAACTGGAGCGGCTCCATGAGCGGCGCCGACAGCTGTGTGCTTTCGGGAGGCTCCTGCGTTGTGAACACCGGCAACATCGCCAAGAGTGCGGGCAACAGCGTTCAGTTCACGCTCAGCAACATCACGGGCGACGTGATCTTCCAGTCAGGCGCGAGTCATGATCCCGATGGCGACTCGAATGGATTCTGGATCACGGTAACGCGGTAACGGTCGTAACGCGCTGAGAACCATCCAACGGGGCCCCGGGCAGTGTTCGGCTTCCCGGGGCTCCAACCCCGGCCCTCGTAGTCTCCACCGAATCACGCATTGCCTCGAAACAGCCGTCCCTGGACGGCTAGAGAGATTTCAGAGCAGCGGTGAAAGAAACCAGATATGCAGCAGGGTCAGCGCGAAGTAGACCAGGCTGGCAACAGCCAGCAGGGCCTGCTTCCACCCTGTCATGTACGGTAGTAGAAAGAAGAGCACCAGCAGCCAGAACGCCTTCAGCACACTGACGCCGATAACGCCGAAATCCACGAGAACGACGTCGACAACCGGATTGAGCTCCACCATCCCGAGGCCGAAAGCACGACGTGATGCCAGCACGTCCACGAGATTCGCGGCCACGAGCAGCAGCCACAGATACACGTTCAGATGCCTGTCCAGTATGCGAGGCTGTATCGCGAATGCAGTGTGCAGCACGTCGAGTTAGTTCTTTATTATTGTTGACGCGATGATGCTTTATGTCATCGTACCATTACTGCCGCTCGAGAACGAGCGCCTTACGACCGACCTCTCGTTATACTGTCTGCATGCTTGGAGACCGCATCAGATCAAACGGCGGACGCCGCGAATGACAGGCACGCAGCCGCGCCGATTGACATTGATTCAGATACTCGCGCTTATCGCGCTGCTCGGTGTCGTGCTGACGATCGTGCTACCGAGATGGCTCGACGGCGCAGGCGACGGAAGCGCCCGCTCCGAGGCCGAGCAGCAGAACCCGACAATCCCGGCGCGCGACGACTGACCGGGCTTATCAGCGCCGCCGATAGAGGATGAAGGTTGCGTCGTCGGGCTTGGACGGTTCCGGTCCATGCGCGACGGCCATGCGCTCCTGCGCTGCCGCGATGAGTCTGTCTGCCGCCCTGGACAGCGGCCCAACCCGGATGATGTCGACGATCTCGTCCACATAGAGATTGTCGAGCACGCCATCCGTCGCGAGCAGGACCGTGTCGCGCTGAGCAATCGTGATCGGCGTCGAGATATCGACCCTCATGTTCGTATCGCCGACACAATTGCTGATGAGATGCCGTTGCTCGTGCTGCACGGCCTCCTCTTCGGCCAGGAGTCCAGCCTCGACGGCGAATCCCGTTGGTGAATGCGGGATGACCCTCTGCTTGATTCGGCCACGCTGACCAACTACGAGCAATTCGGAATCACCGATGTGGTAGCAGCGCAGGCGGTTGCGGACAATTTCCGCAACGACGAGTGTGGTGGCGGAACCGCTTCCCTGCGCAAGCAAGATTTCGTTCGAGCGCTCAATCGAGTCGAGGATGGCTCCCCTGAGCCGTTCACTGCCGGCAACTTGCGCCAGAGACTCTTCGAGCGACCGCATCGCTGCAACGGAAGCCTCGTGCCCGGCAGGTGCGCCGCCGACCCCATCGGCAACGGCCAGAACGGCCGCTTCTTCGCCGACCGGAATGACGGCGGCCGCGTCCTCGTTCGGGCCGGCCTTCCCGGGATCCCGCCGGCTGCGCAGTGACACCCGACCGAGCGCGAACTCGAAATCACTCGCTTCCTCGTCGGCATGGAACAGCCCGGCCGCGCTCGTTCGCCGACTCACCGTGCGAGCTCCCTGGTGCACCAGGGGCAGTGGTGCCAGAAATCGGCGTCGACGCCCCAGCCACAGGAACGGCAGGAGCCCTCGCTGCCCGGCAGCTTCCACGGGCGCGTCACCTTGTGCCGGCACCACGGGCAGTAACGCATGAACGGCATGAGGCTCTGCCGACACTTCGCGTTGCTGCAGCGCGCGCTGTAGCGTCGATCCCCGTAACGCCGCTTCGTCTCGACCTCGAATCCGGCACCGTAGCACCAGGCGCAGTATTTCCAGTCGAGCTTGGATCCCCGGTGGCAGCGCGGGCAGTGCGCCGGAAAGCTCAACGTCTGCTGGCGCGGCTCCGTTCGGCTGCCGCACCATGGGCAGGCCAGCATGAACTCGGAGATCGGCCCGGCGCAGTGCGAGCACTCCAGCCGTGTGTCGAGCACCTGGCGGTACTTGCGTTGAAACTCATTGAACAACACCTTTTGCCATAGGACCGGGTCTGCCGTCTGCTCGGCTTTGGTCCGGCGCTTCCGTCGTTTGCCGTGTCCGGTCCCGAGGCGCTTGAATTCACGGTACATGACGTCGGCATCCCGGTAGCGCTGCTCCGGCCGCGCTGCGATCGCCCGCTTGAGCCATGCGATCTGCGCCGGACTCAGCTTGCTCTTGAGACGGTCGATTCCCGGCGGCGGCCAGTCGTAAGGCCACTCGGGAAGCCGCCCGGTGAGCAGCTCGAAAACAACGAGCCCGAGCGAAAACACATCCGACTGAAACATCGGCCGGCCGACGGCCTGCTCGGGCGCGATATATCCGACTGTTCCGGAGCCAGAAGCCTTGATCGTCCGGTTGGCGATCTTCGAGAACCCGAAGTCGGTCAAACGTATCCGGCCGCCATCGAAGAGGATGAAGTTGTCGGGCTTGATATCACAGTGGATGATTCCGGCCAGGTGCGCATGGGCGACCGCGGCGAGCATCTGATCGATGAGATCAAGTGCAGTCCTCGTCGCCATTCGCCGGCCCATGCGCTCCGTCAGCGTCTCTTTGCCGAGCGGCATGACGATGACGAAGTGATCGTCGATTAAAGACGCATCCCTGATAGGGAGAATGTTCGGATGTTCCAGTCGCGGCGCAAGACGGGCTTCGCGCTTGAAGTCGACCAGAAAATCCTCGTTCATTGCGCCCGGATGCAGCACTTTGAGCGCAACATCGAGTCCCTGAATCGTGTCACGGGCCTGATAGACGGTCGCGATCGGGCCATCCGCGAGGCGGTTTACGATCCGGTATTTGCCCAGCTGTTGCCGCGCCCTCAGCAAGTTCGTCGATCCCGGCGTGGTGCCATCGCCATATCAGACCCGCTTACGTCAGCCATGGCAGCGCAATTGTCGCGAGGCCGAGCAGCAGGAAAAATCCACAGATATCGGTCACCGTGGTCAGAACCGGACCGGATGCCGCAGCCGGATCCGCGTGCCATGCCCTGAGAATCAACGGCACCACTCCTCCGATCGAGACAGCGATAATCGTGTTGAGACATAGGGCCAGCCCGACGACGACGCCGAGAATCGGACTGCCCTGCCAGGCGAAAGCCACCATCGAGAGCAGCAGACCGAGCGCGACACCGTTCAACAAGCCGACCGACGCCTCCTGCCACCAGACCCGCAGCAGATCGCGCGGCTTGATGATACCGAGAGTAAGCTCGCGCATGCTGACAGCGACGGCCTGGTTCCCTGAGCAGCCGCTCATATCGGAAACGATTGGCAGGAACACGGCCAGGGCTATGACCGCACTGACAGTATCCTGAAACAGCGCTATGACGCTCGCTGCGACGACGTTCAGCAGAATATTTATGCTGAGCCACGAGAGCCTCCGCTTCGAGCGCAACAGCAGCGGCATGGCACGAAGCTCCTCGCCGCCGACGATACCCTGTGTCTTCAGTTGATCCGACTGCGCCCTCTCCGTCAGCGCCTCTTCGACAGCGCGACGCCGAAGGCGTCCAACCAGCCGTCCGTGAACATCGATCACCGGCGCGCCCAGGGTTTCGTAGCGGTCGAAGTAAGCCTCGAGCTCATCCAATGTTGCCGTAACCAGGACGGCGTCGACGTCCTCCTTGAACCTGGCCATCGCTTGATCCCGGTTCGCCGTCAGGAGATCCGCAACCTCGACAGCGCCAGTCGGCCGCTGTTCGGTGTCCAGGAGCACGATTCGCTGCGGCAACTGCTGATGCCGCTCGC
>JASFSD010000226.1:0-5219 GCA_050114575.1 Gammaproteobacteria bacterium
TACTGGATGAGATTCACCCACGAGAGCGTCGCCGAAAGTATCAGCTCTGCCCGGAACGATGAGAGACGGGTCGTGAAATCGCCTTCCGGCAGCTCGACGTCATTGACCCGGTAGTTCAGGCTGAACCGCATGCGTTCCGATGGCCGCCAGTTGAAGTTGACGTTGTACTGATCACTCGAGCCGCTGTAGAAGTCGCCGGTCGTAAAACTGCCGCCCATCGCGAGGCGCCTTTGCTGACCCGAGCGCCCCCCGATTCGAAATTGCTCGTACTTGTATTCACCGGCCGGAATCGTGACCACACTCGAGCCGTCGGGCGCGCGATAGATCGTGAACGGCTCGAGCAGGTTCTCGCGGTTGATCCGGTACTGCGAAAAGACCTGGTCGTTCGTGTTACTCGAGATCGAGAACGGCCGAAAGGCCATGATCTCCGTGTCGAGCTCACCGGAATCGAGTCGATCCTGCCGGTAGTAGTCGACGCCGGTGGAGATGCTGCGCAGAAGCTGGCTGGAACCGCCGAACCGATGCTCGTAGACGACATTGGCCTGATTGTCACGCACGCCAGTACGATCGATGAAGCCAACGGCCGGCAGAAAATTCTCCTCGATGATCTTGAGCTCGTAACCGTAGCGCCATCCCTGGGTATTGGGGACACTGAGCCCGAGCCCGTAAGCGCGATCCTCACCGTCCAGGCCTTCATTGTCGGTCTGCTGATACCAGGCCTGCGCCTGCACCATGCGGCCACCCGGCAGTCGCGAATTCCGGTAGCGGAAGTCAGTGCCAATCAGCGAGCTGTCGCGATTGGAACGCGGATCGCCATCGGTCATGAATACGCCGACCGCCGACTCCTCGAGCACGTTGGCCGCGAGGCGGCCGACGAAGATGTCGCTGGCGTCGATCACCAGCCGGCCGTCGGCACCGCACGCCGGATCGGCATTCGGGTCACCTGGATCACAGGACGTATAGGACTCGTCCTGGCGAATGAGCAGGGAGCCGACATTGAACCGGCCGATGCGACCGGACAGCTTGGCGCCGGCCTCGATATCCACCGGCAGACCGCCCGCGCTCAAGCCCAACCGACGCGAGAAGAAGGGTCGCGCGCTTTCGTAAGCCGCGCTCGGCACGGCAAAGTTGCGATTCACGTCGACACTGCCGCCGGCAAAAAAATTGTTCTGGCCCTGGCTGCCGATGCGACCGAACTGAAAGATGTCGGAATCCTGCAGAAAGAAATCACGCTTCTCGGGAAAGAACAGACTGAATCGCGACAGGTTGACCTGACGGTCGTCGACCTCGGTGGCCGAGAAATCCGTGTTGACCGTCAGCGCGGCGTTCAGCGACGGCGTAACCTTGTAGAAGATATCCACCGAGGGCTCCACGTCCGAGCTCGAGTCCCCTGCTGCGCCATAGGTCTTTACGTTGACCACGCTCAGCGACGGCACCACGTCGAGACCGCGACCCTGCTGGACCCCCTCGAACCCGGATGCCGTGCCGGCAACACCGGGGTTCAACTGACGGTTGCGGGAGACCCAGCCGATCGTCTCGCCGACGCGCTGAATCGATCGCTCGAAATTGATGCCCCAATCCATCGTGTTCGGATTGAACGACAAGGTCTTGAACGGAATTCTGAGCTCGGCCGTCCAGCCGTCGCTGTCGCGCGTCGCCGCGCCTTCCCAGATCCCGTCCCAGTTGCTCTCCAGACGCGTCGTGTCCTGATAGAGCGCGTCCCAGCGGACGCCGTTCGGATTGAGCTCGAATCGATAGCCGCTGCGCCGGTCGAGGTAGGGATCGAGGATGACGGCGAAACGATCCTCGGAGTCGAGCCCGTCGCCCTGGCGCAGAACGTTCGCCGTGATCGCGTCGGCATCCGTGTCCCAGAGCCTGACGCCGAGGTAGAGCGCGTCGTTACCGTAGAAGATCCTGATCTGAGTCCGCTGTGAAGGCGCGGCGTATTCGGTCGGCTCGGTCTGGTGCAGGTCGTCGATCAGGGTCACGCGGCCCCAGACAGCCTCGTCGAGCACGCCGTCGACTGCGATCCCGGCATCGTCACGCACGATGCGGAATGACTTCTCCTCACCGCCGGCGTCGATTGCCTGGGCGACCAAACAGCGGGCCGGCAACATCGCAAGCAGGACGATGCCACAGCAGTGGTGGAATCGGACGGGCATGCCGCGCAGTCTAGCCGTCCCGGGCTTTCGCCGAAACTCCCGCCTGTGGAACTTTTTCGGGGACGCACGCGCCAAACGACAGAGTCGGGAAAGTTGCGGCAGTCTCGAGGCGGCGCCGATCGGAGGCGGGCGGGGCCAGGTTTTTCGCGGGAGCAAGACGAATGAAGCGATTCTCAAACATACTCTTCGTATCCGAAAGCGACGTCGATGACGCGAGAGCCCTGGCTCGGGCCGCGACGCTGGCCGATAACAACCAGGCCCAACTCACACTGATCGCGACAGTCGACACGGGAAGCTCGATCCTCGGACAACGCATCCGGGATTCGCTGGTCGCCGAGCGAGAGGAGCGGCTGCAGGAACTCGCCGGCAGCGTTTCACGATCTGTGGGACCACCCGAAACCAAGGTGCTGGCCGGCAGGGCATTCATCGAAATCATCCGGGAAGTGCAGCGAAATGAACGCGACCTCGTCGTGAAGTCGTCCGGGCGCACCAATCCACACCTGCCTGGGAGCGTGGATCAGAAGCTGCTCCGCAAGTGTCCGTGTCCGGTCTGGATAATCAATTCAGCCGAAGAAAAGGGATATCGACAAATCTTGCTGGCGCTCGATTTCGAGCCGGAGAATCCTGAAAACGAACCGCTGAACAGGCAACTCGTCGAGATGGCTGCATCCCTGGCGCTATCAGAATTCGCGCAGCTGCATGTCGTACACGCGTGGAAGCTCGAACACGAGAGTTTCTTTCGTTCCGCGCGCTCAGGCCTGTCGCGAGAAGAGGTCGATCAAATGATTGTCGACGAAGAAGACGCGCGCCGGCGCTGGCTGGAGAAGTTCGTTGCTGATTGCTGTAGATCACTCGGCACCGAAGCGTCCGGCTATCTGAAACCCGAATTTCACCTGATTCGGGGCTATGCAGAAGAAGTCGTGCCGAGATGCGCCTCCGATCTCGGTGCGGAACTGGTCGTCATGGGAACCGTTGGCAGGACAGGCATTCCGGGCTTTGTCATCGGCAATACCGCTGACGCGATTCTGAACAGGATCGACTGCTCGGTCCTGGCAGTGAAGCCCGCTGGCTTCGTCAGTCCGGTGGCCGTCGACAACTCGGGCTAATCGGATTCGGATGGATCGCGATCGCGCCGGGCGACGTCGCGCGGATTGCGCTCCAACTCCGGCCGGGTGAGGCGCCTGCCGCGCTTACTCGAGCCCCCGCCGCACCGACGTGATCTGCCCCGTGTTGAACCCGAGCCAGTGCATACGCCCGATGTAGCGCGCGTGCTCGACCTTGAGGCAGCGGTCCATGATCACCGTCAGGCCGCCCGCTTCGGCGATATGCGCGCCTTCCTCGCTGATGACGCCGTACTGGCACCAGAGCGTCTTTGCGCCGATCGCAACAGCTGCGTGCGCGATCTCGGGCACGGCATCGGGCCGGCGGAAAACGTCGACGATATCGACAGGATCGGGTATCTCCTCGAGGCTCGCGTAACTCTTCTCGCCGAGAATCTCGGGCTCCCGGGGATTTACCGGGATCACGCGATAGCCATGGCGCTTGAGGTAAAAGCCGACGAAATTGCTCGGGCGGAGCGGGTTACTCGAAAGGCCGACTATCGCAATCGTCTTCGATTCTCGGAGCACTCGCTGGATTTTCAGCGGATCCTGGTACGGCGTCACGTCGAATCCGGCGCTCATGACGCTGCCCCGTCGCCCAGACTGGCAACCGCCCGGAACCCCTGCTCGAGATCCCAGATCAGATCGTCGGCATCCTCGATGCCGACCGACAACCGGATCGTGCCGGCGTGGACACCGGCGGCGTCCAGCTCCTCCTCGCTCAGCTGGCGGTGGGTCGTGCTCGCCGGATGGATGATCAGGCTCTTGGCGTCACCGACATTGGCCAGGTGTGACCAGACGCTGACGGCACGGATGAAAGCCTGACCGGCCTCACGGCCGCCGGCAATGTCGAACGAGAACACGGCGCCCGGACCGCGCGGCAGATATTTCTCGCAGAGAGCCAGGTACGGGCTGCCTGCGAGACCCGGGTGCGTGATATTGGAGACGAGCTCGTGCTGCTCGAGGTATTCGGCGATTCGCCGGGCATTCGCGACATGGCGATCCATGCGCAGCGACAGTGTCTCTAGCCCCTGCAGGAAAAGGAAGGCGTTGAACGGGCTGAGCGCGGCCCCGAGGTCCCGCAAAGTCTCTGCGCGAAGCTTCATCAGGTAGCCATAGGTGCCGAAAGTCTCGTGAAACTTGAGGCCGTGGTAGGCCGGAGACGCGTCGGCAACGACCGGAAACCGCCCGTTCGACCAGTCGAAATTGCCCGAGTCGACGACGACACCGCCGATGCTGGTCCCGTGCCCGCCGATGAACTTGGTTGCGGAGTGCAGCACGATATCGGCGCCCCACTCGATCGGCCGGCACAGGTAAGGCGTTGCGAACGTGTTGTCGACGAGCAGTGGCAGACCGTGTTCGTGGGCAATGGCCGCGAGCGCCTCGATGTCGAGCACGTTGCCGCCCGGGTTGCCGATCGTCTCACCGAAGAAAGCCTTCGTGTTGTCGCGAATCGCCGCGCGCCAGACATCCGGATCATCGGGGTCGACCCAGCTCAGCTCGATCGACATCTTGGGCAGCACATGCTTGAGTTGATTGACCGTGCCGCCGTAGAGCGCGCTCGACGAGACCACGTGATCACCGGGCTCGAGCACAGTGAAGAGCGCGGCCGCCTGGCCGGCAAGCCCGCTCGCGAATGCAACGGCCCCGGCACCGCCTTCGAGACTCGCCATGCGCTCCTCGAACACCGCGACGGTCGGGTTCATGATCCGCGAGTAGGTGTTGCCGTACTCCTGCAGATTGAAATAGGCCGCGGCCGAGTCCGGATCCTCGAATACGTAGCTCGTGGTCTGATAAATGGGCACTGCCCGCGCGCCCGTGTTCGGATCGGGACGCTGCCCGGCATGCACCTGACGCGTGGCGAACCCGAACTCTCGTGACTCTTGCATAGTGTTACTTCCCAAGGCGTCGAAGCCCTTTTCTCAAGAGGGGTCAGAGCCCTTTTTGAAAAAAGGGC
>JASFSD010000227.1:0-5214 GCA_050114575.1 Gammaproteobacteria bacterium
CGCTTCCGTCGCTGAGCCCGCGCGGTCGAGGTGCAGCATGAAGGCACCGCCCCCGATCCCGGACGACTGCGGTTCGACCAGCGAGAGCACGAGCTGGACGGCAATGGCGGCGTCGACGGCGCTGCCGCCCGCTCGCAGGACCCGGATTCCGGCCTCGGCCGCATGCGGGTTGGCCGCAACGACCATCTGTTCGCGGGCCTCGACGGGCTCGTCGGCAACGGCCTCGATCGCCAGGCCCGCAGCAATGACGACTCCGAGGCAGTGCAGCATTGCCCGGTGAGACGCGGTGATGGTCTTGCAGAGCAAGTTCATTTGGGCTTGCCCGAGAATTCCTGCTGTAAACGCTTTGCGACGGGCGGATGCACGAAGGCCGAAACGTCTCCTCCATGGGCCGCAATCTCACGCACCAGCGTGGCCGAAATGGCGCTGAACTCGGCTGCCGGCGTCATCAGCATGGTCTCGATCCCGGGGTCCAGACGTTGATTCATGGTCGACAGCTGCCACTCGTATTCGAAGTCAGACGCCGTCCTCAACCCTCTGACGATGACGTTCAAACCCTGCTCGCGGGCGAACTCGACAGTCAGGGCGTCATACCCCGTCACCGTCGTATTCGAGAGGTCGGCAAGGACTTCCCGCGCCAGGGCGACGCGCTCATCGAGATCGAGCAAGGGCGCTTTGGATGGATTTGCCGCAACGGCAACGACAACCCGGTCGAACACCCGGGAACATCGCGCTATCAGATCGGCGTGCCCGCGCGTGATCGGATCGAACGTCCCTGGATAAAGTGCACCCGTGCTCACGATGATTCGATCCGACGCCAATCAGGCCCTCGATTGTAGTCTTGCGCGAGGCGAGACGTCACATCAGGTGCTTCCCTTTCGGCTCAATCCCCGAGCTCCGCCAGACCGAAATCGACGCCGCCCGCCGTCGCGCGCCGAGACCAGACCAGCCCGGGCAACTCGGGCCAGGCGTCTCCCCGCTCCCGCTCCAGGTAGACCTGTGCCCCGGAGCGAAGCAGCGGATACAAGGCTTCGATCACGGGAAGCACGTCTGTCGAGTAAGGCGGGTCGACGAAAACGATGTCGAACGAGCGTTCGTGAGCCCGATCGAGAAAATCGGCCGCATCGGAGTGAACGATTTCGGCCCTGGCCTCGAGCTCATCTCGCAGCGCCTCGAGCGCGGCGGCCGCGCGACCGTTCCGCTCGACGAATACCGCGTGTTCTGCCCCGCGCGACAGGGCCTCGAATCCCAGCACACCGGTACCGGCAAAGAGATCGAGGCACGAAGCACCGGCCAACACCGGGCTCAGCCAGTTGAACAGAGTCTCGCGCACGCGATCCGGTGTCGGCCGGATGCGCAGGCCTTCCGGAACGGCGATACGTCGGCGACGCCACGCGCCGCCGATGATTCTCACGAAGCCAGGCTGCGAGGATCTGCCGCCGGATGCTCCCATCAGTCACCGATAAACCCTTCGTGCCTGCATAATAATCGCGTGCGTATAATCTCGCCGGCCGAATACCTTCCCTGCAGAAACTGAGCTGACAGTGCCCACCGACGCCGAACCCGAAGCAAGAGGGTTTCTCTCACGGCTCAAGCAACGCCTGAACCGCGGCGGCTCGTGGCTCGGCTCGGGCATCGGCTCGGCTTTCGGCAAAGAGCTGGATGAAGACACACTGGAAGAGCTCGAGGACGCATTGCTCCTGGGTGATGTCGGAATCGAGGCAACGGAAGAGCTCATCGAGGCGCTGCGAAAACGAGCGCGTCGATCCGACTCCACGGCGAAGTCCGTCGAGGATCTGCTCCGCGCCTGTGTCGCCGAGTCCCTCGAGCCGCTGGCCGAGCCGCTTCGTATCGAGAAGCGCGATGAACCCACCATCATCCTCGTTGTCGGCGTCAACGGTACGGGCAAGACGACAACCATCGGCAAGCTCGCGCACCGGCTCGGTAGTCAGGGGCTGTCGGTGCTGCTCGCGGCAGGCGATACGTTTCGCGCGGCTGCCGGCGAGCAGCTCACGCGCTGGGCCGAGCGCGCAGGCGCCGCGATCATCAGCCAGGAAGAGGGGGCCGACCCGGCGGCCGTGATTCACGATGCGCTGACGGCCGCCCGCAGTCGGGGCATCGACGTCGTCATCGCCGACACGGCCGGCCGGCTGCATACCGCCACCGGGCTGATGGACGAGCTCGACAAGATCTGCCGCGTCATCAAGCGCTTCGATGCCGAGGCGCCGCACGAAGTTCTGCTCGTGCTCGATGCGACCCAGGGCCAGAACGCTCTGACCCAGGCGATCGAGTTCCAGCGCCGTGTCGGCGTCACGGGCCTCGTGATTACCAAACTTGACGGCAGCGCCAAGGGCGGCACCGTCCTCGCCATTGGCAAGCGCCTCGGTCTCCCGATACGGTTCATCGCCGTAGGGGAAGGAATCGAAGATTTCGATGTATTCAACGCATCGGACTTTGCCGAGGCACTGATCACAAGCCAGGAACCATGATCCGCTTCGAAAATGTTCAGAAGCGCTATCCCGGCGGGCGTGAAGCGCTCTCCGGGGTCAGCTTCACGCTCGACCGCGGCGAAATGGCCTTCCTGACCGGGCCTTCCGGCGCCGGCAAGAGCACGCTGCTCAAGCTCATCGCCTTGATCGAGCGTCCCACACGCGGCACGGTTCTCGTCAATAACCAGAACACCTCTCGAATCCGGCGGCGCCGCGTTCCGCGTTTTCGGCAACGCATCGGCGTCGTGTTTCAGGATCACAAGCTGCTTTACGATCGTCCGGTCTTCGACAATGTCGCCCTGCCGCTCGTCATTGCGGGCATGAAGCCGCGCGAGATCGGGCGCAGAGCCCGGGCCGCGCTCGATCAGGTCGGGTTGCTCGATCGCGAGTCGCATGCGCCCATCACGCTGTCCACCGGGGAACAGCAACGCGTCGGAATCGCCCGTGCCGTCGCCGGCCGGCCCGACGTCGTCATCGCCGACGAGCCGACCGGCAATCTCGACCCGGTGCTCTCGCTCGAAATCATGAAGCTGTTCGAGCGCTTTCACGAGGTGGGTGTGACACTGCTGATCGCAACGCACGATCTCGAGCTCATCGGCCAACTGGGCCATCGTCGCATCGAGCTCGAAAGCGGCCGCCTGCTGCGGGACAGCGGACGATGATCGCGCGCTACTTCAGATTGCATTTTCAGATGCTGGGCGCGGCGCTCGGTCGAGTCGGCGGCACACCGACGGCTGCGGTCTTGAATGTGCTCGTCGTTGCCATTGCGCTCGCGCTGCCCGCGGCGATGCAGGTCCTCATCGAAAACGCCAACAGGCTGAGCCCCGCATTCGAAGACGCCGCCGATTTCACCATTTACCTCGGACACGCCATAGACGAGGATCGCGGCCGGGCACTGAGTGCGGAGATCGCGGGCCGGCCCGATGTCGCATCGACCCGCTTCATCAGCAAGCTCGAAGGGCTCGCGGATCTTCGGGACAGCATGGGTTTCGGCGGCGCGCTCGACGCGCTCGAGGAGAATCCGCTGCCGCATGCCATCCGCGTGCGACCAGAGGCTCAGGCGATCGCGGACATCGACGCCCTCGCTGCGGCGCTCGAGAGTCTGCCGGAAACGGACCTGGTCCAGCTCGACCGAATCTGGGTCGAGCGGTTGCGGGCGATCCTCGCGCTCGGCGGGCGCGGAGTAGACATAATCACGGTGCTGCTCGCCGCGTCCGTGATCCTCGTGATCGGCAATACCGTGCGCATGGAGATTCAGAACCGCAGGACGGAAATCGAGGTCCTGAAGCTGGTCGGGGCGACCGACGGCTTCATTCGCCGGCCATTCCTGTACACGGGCCTGTGTCTGGGGGCGATCGGGGCAGTCGCGGCGGCTGTCATGATCGGAATAGGGCTGCTGCTGCTTGCGGGCCCCGTACGCGACCTCGCGGCACTGTATGCCGCGGATTTTCGGTTATCGGGGCTCAGTCTCAGGGGCCACGGCATCCTCGTCGGGGGCGGCGCCCTGCTCGGGTGGGCTGGCGCCTGGCTTGCCGCCGCGCGGCACTTGAGAGCCATAGAACCGGCCTGATTCCAGGAACTCGCCCCGTCGTTAGCACTCTAAGGTTACGAGTGCTAAAATTGCTGCCGCAAGAGGGAGTCCCGAAATGACCACAGCCTTGGCCCTACGCGATCAGGTGCTGTCCGGCCCGCTGGGCAGCGTCGATCATTACATCCAGCAGGTGAACGCCCTGCCCGTGCTGAGCGCAGACGAAGAGCGCGCGCTCGCGACGCGGCTGCGTGAGGATGACGACCTCGACGCCGCGCGGACCCTGGTGCTCGGGAATCTGCGTTTTGTCGTGCACATCGCTCGAGGCTATATGGGCTACGGCCTGCCGCTCGGCGATCTGATTCAGGAAGGCAATGTCGGTCTCATGAAGGCTGTTCGACGTTTCGACCCCTCGGTCGGCGTCCGGCTCGTCTCGTTTGCCGTTCACTGGATCCGCGCCGAAATTCACGAATACGTGCTCAAGAACTGGCGCCTGGTCAAAGTGGCTACGACCAAGGCCCAGCGCAAGCTGTTCTTCAATCTGCGTAAAGCCAAGGAGCGCCTCGGCTGGCTGAGCGCCGAGGAAACCGAGGCCATCGCCGAGGATCTCGGCGTCACGACCAAAGACGTGACCGAAATGGAAGGCCGGCTGGCCGGCTACGACGTCTCCTACGACCCGGCTCCAGCCGAGGACGACGAGTACTCACCCAGCAACTATCTGCCGAGCCCCGAGCAGGACCCGGCCGAGGCAGTGGAGCAGATGGATTTCGCCGATGCCAGCCACGAGGGCCTGATGCTGGCACTCGAGGACCTCGACGATCGCTCACGGCACATCGTCGAGAGCCGCTGGCTGACCGAAGAGAAATCCACTCTGCACGAGCTCGCCGCTGAATACGACGTCTCGGCAGAGCGGATTCGCCAGATCGAAGCGGCGGCGATCGGGAAGCTGCGCGCCGCGATGGCCGCCTGATCCGTCGGTCAACTGAAGGTCAGAGGGACTAGAGTCAGCTCCACGCGCCGATTCGCCTGACGGCCCGAATCGGTCGCATTGTCGGCAATCGGCCGCGTTTCGCCCATCCCGACTTCGATGATTCGGTCGCCGAGCACGTTGCGCGTGCGAAGATAGCTCGCGACCGAGGCCGCACGCCGCTCCGAAAGCTGCTGGTTGTATGCGTCGCTGCCGGTGCTGTCGGTATG
>JASFSD010000228.1:0-5206 GCA_050114575.1 Gammaproteobacteria bacterium
CGCTGGAACATAGATCATGCTGACCGTGGCGCCCGTGGCTTCCTTCGCATCGCGCACGGTGTTGTAGACCGGCAGCCCGAGATGCCCGGACCCACCGCGACCCGGCGTGACGCCCGCGACGACCTTGGTGCCGTACTCCAGACACTGCTCGGTATGGAACGTGCCCTGGCGGCCCGTCAGTCCCTGGCAGATGACTTTGCTCGAGGCATCGATGAGTATGCTCATTATTCTGCCCCCGCGAGTTCGACAGCCTTGGACGCGGCATCGGTCAACCCATCAGCCGCCACGATTTTCAGACCACTCTCCGCGAGCAGCGCTTTGCCCTGCTCGACGTTGGTGCCCTCCAGCCGAACCACGACCGGCACTTTGACGTCGGTTTTTCTGATCGCGGCAATTACGCCCTCGGCGATCAGATCGCAACGGACGATGCCACCGAAAATATTCACCAGTATGGCTTTCACCTTTTCGTTGGTGAGGATCAGCTTGAACGCCTCCTCGACGCGCTCGGCCGTCGCGCCGCCGCCGACATCGAGAAAGTTTGCCGGCTCGCCGCCGTGCAGCTGGATCAGGTCCATCGTCGCCATGGCGAGCCCCGCGCCATTGACCATACAGGCGATGTCGCCATCGAGTGATACGTAGTTGAGATCGTGCTCGTGCGCACGCCGCTCCCGCTCGTCCTCCTGAGCAACGTCGCGCATGCTGGCCAGTCGCTGCTGCCGGAACAGGGCGTTGTCCTCGATGTTGATCTTGGCGTCGAGCGCCACGACGTTGCCATCGTTGGTCACGATCAGCGGATTGACCTCGACAAGACCCGCGTCGCAATCGTGAATGAGCTTGACCAGAGCCCTGAGGATCCTGGTCAACTGCGCGAGCTGTGGCTTCTCGAGCTCGAGTCCGAACCCGAGCTCGCGGCACTGGTAATCCTGAAGGCCTGCGGCCGGATGAACGTGTGCCGTGATGATCTTTTCCGGCGACTCCTCGGCGACCTGCTCGATGTCCATGCCACCGGCCGATGACGCCATGATCGCGATCTGCTCCCGGCTGCGGTCGACGAGAAGACTCAGATAGAGCTCGCGCTCGATCCCTGAGCCCATCTCCACGTAGACGTGATCGACAGGCAGGCCCTCGGCTCCACTCTGATGAGTGACGAGGCGCGTGCCGAGCATGGCCTTGGCGTGTTCCTCGACCTCAGCGACGCTCCGGGCAAGCTTGACACCGCCGGCTTTACCCCGGCCTCCCGCGTGCACCTGAGCCTTGACGACCCATAGGTCTCCGCCCAGCAAGGAGGCGGCCCGGGCCGCCTCGGTCGGGCTCTGTGCGACGCGGCCTTCCGGCACTGGGACGCCATACTCGGCAAACAGCGACTTCGACTGATACTCGTGCAGGTTCACTTGATTCCTTTATATGAGGAAGGGGGCGGCGCCGTATTTTCATGGAATCACGTACTCGC
Source organism: Gammaproteobacteria bacterium (assembly GCA_050114575.1). GTDB lineage: Bacteria > Pseudomonadota > Gammaproteobacteria > Steroidobacterales > Rariloculaceae > DATCZB01. The sequence goes on from JASFSD010000228.1 coordinate 1,451, forward strand.
GTAAAGAACGAGGCCGTTAATGTAGAATCCGGCCTCATGTCCACGAGCGTCCCGCCGGAGCCAGTATCCGATCTGACTGGCTTGAGACCGGTGCTATCCGCGGCCCCTGCGGAGTTCCCCTGGCGCGTTCTGCGTCTGCTCAACGCATTCCGGTTTTTCGTGGCGCTGGTCCTGCTGCTGGCCTTTTTCGCCGTTCGCGACCCGCGAATCATCGGTGAGTTCGAACCGGCGATCGCCGGGTCCACGCTCATCGCCATGCTGCTTTTCGCGATAGGCAGCCAGATTCTCATCCGGCAGCGCACGCCCGGCCTGCGGGTTCAAACCTACGGGCAGTTCGCGTTCGATCTCATCACGATCATATTGCTGCTTCACTCAAGCGGGGGAATCGTCAGTGGAATGGGCGGGCTACTGATCGTATCGACCGGAACGCTCGCGCTGCTGGTCCCGCTCGAGCGCGGGCTGCTGTTTGCTGCCCTGGCGACGTTCCTGCTGCTCGGCGAGCAGACTCTGTCCAACCTCGGCGGACTGACCGACACGGCGGATTACGCGGGAACCGGCATTCTGGCCGCCGTGATCTTCGGAATCACGGTCGTCGTCCAGCTGCTGCGCAAGCAGATCGTCGAGACCCAGGCACTCGCCGAGCAGCGCGGCGTCGACCTGCGCAATCTGGTCGAGCTCAACGAATACATCATTCAGCATCTGCGCGAGAGCATCGTCGTCGTGGACAAGGAGAACCGGGTCCGACTCATGAACGAGTCGAGCGGCGGGCTGCTCGGTATCGGCGGCGACGTCCAGGGCAAGCGAATCGGCGAGATCTCGGCCGCTCTCGAAGCGCGCCTGGATCGGTGGCGCCAGGCCGAGGAGCCGCGGACGGAATCGACGCTCATACTCGAGCAGGATCAGCACGCGACCAAGCTGGAGCCTCACTTCGCGCGCCTCGGACCGGACCGGCAAGACGGTGTCGTCATTTTTCTGGAAGACACGTCGCTGATTTTCGAGCGTGTACAGCAGACCAAGCTGGCCGCGCTCGGCCGCCTCAGCGCGAGCATCGCGCACGAGATCCGGAACCCGCTCGGTGCCCTGAGCCACGCCGGCCAACTGCTCGCGGAATCGGAAAACATCGGGCCGGACGACCGGCGCCTGACCGACATTATTCGGGTCAATTCAGAACGCGTCAGCCGCATCGTCGAAAGCGTGCTTTCTCTGTCCCGCAGCGACAAAACGCGGTCACAGAAGATTCAACTCAAGCAGTGGCTCGAGGATTTCGCGGACGAATACACACGGACGCAGGAGCTTTTCGAAGGCACGGTTTCCCTGCGAAGAGACGCCATTGAAACAGAGGCCCTGATGGACAGGACGCACCTGCATCAGATCGTCTGGAACCTCTGCGACAACGCGGTCAAGTATGCGAGCGAGGCGGCGGGCGCGATTTCGGTGGAGCTTTTCTGCGGCAAGCTCGCGACGAGCGGGCGCCCGTATCTCGACGTCATCGACTCCGGTCCCGGCATCGAACCCGAAACCGTCGAACAGATCTTCGAGCCGTTCTACACCGCCCAGGTGGGGGGCACGGGCCTGGGCCTCTACATTTCCCGCGAGCTGTGCGAGCGCAACGGCGCGAGCCTCAGGTATCACGCGCGACCGGAAGGCGGCAGCATTTTTCGAATCGTATTCACCGACCCCAACAGGTGGAGCGCCGGCTGAGCAGTCCCGGCAGGCGTCAACCTCAATTCGACGTCGAGCTAAGCACCCTTTTTCCCTTCACCCAACGCAGTTCACGTTTTTGTGAAACTCATGGGCTTAGTCTGCGAAAAGTCTTTGGATTGTGCGTCGACTCACGTGGCACGGTAGCGCCTTTTGGCAGAATCGATTCTGCACGCGAATTGACATAACACGTTTTTGGGTCGACATGACAATTGGCCGGACGAACATGCCCGACTTCGATATTATCTCGCTTTTCCGATACTTGGAGGGCACAGGCCAGCGCCGCGAGTTCATACGCGCCGAAGCTGGAACCCTGACCTACGGCACGCTCGTTAACCGGGTACGCCAGCTGACGACGCACTTCCGTCGTCTCGCTCTCGATCCGGGCAGCAGGGTTGTGGTTTCCACTCACGACGACCTTGCACTCGCGACTATTTTTCTGGCGCTCCTGCGGAACGGTCTCACTGCGGTGATTCTCAACCCGGAGGCGCGCGCGACCGAGCTTGCGCGGCTTATCGAAGCCGCGGACCCGGCGGCCCTGTTCGTCGACCCCGCTGTCGCAGACCGGATGGATCCGTTCCAGGTGATCGAGCAACCGGTTGTCAGAATCGACTCCCCGGCTGAGGAGCCGTCACGGCTCGGTCGATTCTTTCGCCGTTCGAACGATCAAAGGGACGAGTCTGCTTACCCCGCGATCCTCGATACACTCGATGCAACGGATCCGCCTGAAGTCGTGGATCCCCAGTCGGTCGCATACATCCTGTTTACCTCGGGGACGACATCTCAGCCGAAAGGTGTCGAAATCACTTTGCGCAGCCTGTTCGCGCAAATGGGGACATTTGTCCGCCATTACAGACTCGACGAGAGCACGCGATTGATGAACCTGCTACCGCTTCATCACACTGACGGGCTGACGCAGGGTGTCATGGTCGCAGCCTGCGCTCAGGCTACATTACTGCGACCTCTGCGAATCCGCGTGAACCGTATCGGCGACATACTCCAGGCGTGCAATGACCTGCAGGCAACCCACCTCGTCGCAGTGCCTTCGATGCTCACACTGATGCTCAGTCTCGGCGAACAGTTTCAGGATGTTTTCCGATCCGGTTGTTTCAATTTCGTGATCAGCACCGCCGCATACCTGGATGAGGGTACATGGCGTCGCTTCGAGGATACATTCGGAACCCGCGTCGTAAACGTGTACGGGCTGACCGAAACAGTCTGCGAGTCTCTGTACTGCGGACCTGATGATGCGACACGTCGGATTGGAACCATAGGCAAACCGGTAGATGCCGAAGCAAAGGTCGTCGACGAGCAGGGTTGCGAGGTGGCCCCGGGCGAAACCGGCGAACTCGTCCTGCGCGGTCCGCACATCATGCGCGGCTATTTCCGAATGCCCGAGGAAACAGCTGACGTACTCAAGGACGGCTGGTTCAGCACCGGGGACCTCGCGACCGTTGATTCGGAAGGGTTCTTCCAGGTCGTCGGCCGCAAGAAGGACGTGATCATATCCGCGGGGATGAATGTGTATCCTGAGGACGTCAATGCCGTGCTGCGTGCGGTTCCAGGCATCATGGACGTCGCGACGCTTGGCCTTCCGGACGAGCAGTGGGGCGAGCGCGTTGTCGCGGCAATCGTTGCCGAGCCGGACCAGTCTCCTTCCGAGGAAGCGATCGCCGAGCACTTCCTCGCCAACGCCTCCCCGGAGAAGCTGCCCCGTGAAATGCACTTTTTCGATGAGCTGCCGCGCGGTCCGGCCGGCAAGGTCGTAAAAGCTGATCTGCGTCGACTGATCGAGGAACGGAGGGAGGGGCGGCGTGCTTCCAGTACCGGAGGCTCCCTTGCCGACCGTGTGCTTGCCGTGGCGGCTCACGCCTTCAAGTGCAGGCCCGAATCACTGTCACTGGCGTCCTCGCCCAAAACCACGGACGGATGGACGTCACTGGCTCATGTCGAATTCCTCATGGGTCTCGAGCTCGAATTCGAGATCAAGCTGACGCCCGAGGACATTATGCGCATCGACTCGCTCGGAGAGGCGCTGGCATACGTGGAAATCCA
>JASFSD010000229.1:0-5203 GCA_050114575.1 Gammaproteobacteria bacterium
GGCATGCGATTTGCTATCGTTTACACTGTCGCCGCCCAGGCTGCCCGGAGCGCCCGCTGATCGAATACCCGGATATCGACCCGATCGCGTTTTCGATCGGGCGACTCGACGTACATTGGTACGGCATCATGTACGTGGTCGGCTTTCTGGCCGCGTGGCTCGGTCTGCGCGCCCGCGCGACCCGACCCGATAGCCCGGTTGGCGTCTCCGCTGTCGAAGATCTCGTGTTCTATGGTGCCGTCGGCGTTTTCGCCGGAGGCCGAATAGGCTATATGCTCCTCTACAACATCGGAGGTCTGCTCGAGAATCCCTTGAGCCTGTTTTTCGTCTGGCAGGGCGGGATGTCGTTCCATGGCGGTCTGCTCGGCGTGCTGCTGGCCATGGGTATTTACGCACGCAGGCACGGTCACAGTTATTTCACGATCACGGACCTGATTGCACCGTGGATCCCGCCCGGGATCTTTTTCGTCAGGGTCGCCAACTTCATCAATGCGGAGCTCTGGGGGAAGGAGACCGACGTGCCATGGGCGGTCGTATGGCAGGGCGTTGCCCGGCACCCGAGCCAGCTCTACGAAGCGGCGCTCGAAGGTCTCGTGCTGTTTGCAGTGCTGCAGGTGTACTCGTTGAAGTCGCCGCCGCGAATGGCGGTCTCGGGCGTGTTCCTGTTGCTGTATGGAATCTTTCGTTTCCTGCTCGAGTTCATTCGTGTGCCGGATCAGGGTGTCTACATCGCATGGGGCTGGCTGACGCGCGGGCAGATCTATACCGCGCCGATGGTCGCCGCCGGCATCGTGCTGCTCTGGCTGGCCTACCGTCGTCGCCCGGCCGAGCCGATAATTGCCGCATGAAACAGTATCTCGATTTATTGCAGCGCATCGTCGACGAAGGCGTGAGCAAGAGCGACCGCACGGGCACGGGGACGCTGTCGGTCTTCGGGCACCAGATGCGCTTTCCGCTTGAGGCCGGCTTCCCTCTCGTAACCACCAAGCGGCTGCACCTGAAGTCCATCGTGCACGAGCTCCTCTGGTTTCTGCGAGGCGACACCAACGTCGAGTATCTGCATCGGCACAAGGTGACGATCTGGGACGAATGGGCCGATGAGAACGGTAATCTGGGACCCGTCTACGGGGCCCAGTGGCGTGCCTGGCCCACTCCGGAAGGCGGCAGCATCGATCAGATCGAAAACGCGATGCAGCTGTTGCGCGACGATCCCGATTCCCGGCGCAACATCGTCAGCGCCTGGAATGTCGCCGAGCTGCCCAGGATGGCGCTGTCACCGTGCCACACACTGTTCCAGCTGCACGTCGCTGCGGGCAAGCTGTCCTGCCAGCTGTATCAGCGCAGCGCCGACGTGTTTCTCGGTGTTCCGTTCAATATCGCGTCTTATGCGCTTTTGACTCACATGATGGCGCAGCAGGCCGACCTCGAGCCCGGTGATTTCATATGGACCGGCGGTGATTGCCACCTCTACAGCAACCATCTGGAGCAGGCGCGGCTGCAGCTTTCCAGGGAGCCTCTGCCGCTGCCGAGGCTGATCATCAAGCGGCGTCCGGAAAGCCTGTTCGGCTATCGCTACGACGATTTCGAGTTCATCGGTTACGAGGCGCACGCGCCGATCAGGGCGGCGGTCGCGGTTTGATGTCTGGCAGCGGCTGAAGCTCGCGCTCGACCAGCGCGGCGGCCAGGGCGAGCCGATCTTCGGCGCCGCTCTGCGATAGCGCCTGATCGAGAATCGACGCCTGGATCCGGCCGCGCCGTTGTGCCTCGGCATAGCCGATTTCCGGGTGGAACATCACCATCGAATAGCGCGGAATGAAGCGGCCGGGAAAGCGTCGCTCGAGCTCGAACGAGAGCGCCGCGCGCCGCTCGAATGCCGGGTCGCGCACGGTGTCGCGCATTTCCAGATAATTTTCGAGCGCCATTTCGGCGATCGCGCATGCGTTGTCGCGGCGGGCGGACTCGAACTCGAGCGCGATGCCTGCCCAATCGGGGTCGGGCGAAGACGCGAGCCTCCCGAGCTCCGCGCAATCTTCGAAAGCGGCATTCATGCCCTGTCCGTGGAACGGGACGATGGCGTGCGCGGCATCGCCGACCAGTAGCACGGCGCGTCCATGCCCGCCGTCGTGCGCCAGCGTCCAGGGCTCGCAATAGACCGTTCCCAGGGTTCCGGTCGGGTGCGCTGCAAACTCCTCGGCGAGATTCGGTATCAGCTCGACGGCATCGGGAAATTCCTGACCGAAGAATTCGACGACGTTGTCGGCCGTGATCGTGTCGAACCCCGGCCGTCCCGTGTGAGGCAGAAACAGCGTGGCCGTGAACGTGCGGTCGAGATTGGGCAGCGCGATCAGCATGAAGCCACCTCGTGGCCAGATGTGCAGACCTTCGGCGGTTAGTGCGAACCCACCGTCGGGTGCTGCCGGGACGGTAAGCTCCTTGTAGCCGTGATCGAGCAGCTCTTCGCGCGCGGCGAGCGCCCCCGACTCGGCGAGTCGGCGCCTGATGACCGAGCCTGCGCCGTCGGCAGCGAGCAGGAGCCGGGGCTCGATCGCAGTGTCGCCGGATTTGGAGCGAACCGTTGCCCGCAACGTCGCGCTGTCGAAGTCGACACAGGCATGCTCGAATCGGTAGGTCACGTCGAGACGATTGCGCGCGATCTCGATCAGCGCCTGATTCAGCGCCTGCCTCGACACGGACCAGATCCGCTCGCTCTCGAACTGGCCGTAAGGCAGGAAACGCTCGCTCCGGTCTACCCCGTGCACGATGCGCCCCGGCATGGGCAGGAGCAGGGGCTCGACGGCGTCGAGCGCCCCGGCCAGCTCGAGCGCGCGGATTCCGCGTGCAGCCAGGGCGAGGTTGATCGAGCGGCCGCCGTCCTGTGCAGCCTGCTCGGGCGCCACGCCGCGTTCATAAACCGTGATCTTGTGGCCGTGGCGCGCGAGCAGAATGGCGAGCAGATTTCCGCTCAACCCGGCGCCGACGATGGCAATCTGCCCGGCCAGCGCTCAGGACCCGAGCACTTGCGCCAGCCGGCAGGCACCGGCCAGCACATCGGCAAAGCTGTTGTAGAGCGGAACCGGAGCCAGCCGGAGGACGTCGGGCTCGCGCCAGTCGGCGACAACACCCGCGGCGGCGAGGGCAGTGGCCACGTGCTCCTTGCGTCCGGGCTCGAGGCGAAGCCGGAAGGACAGCTGCGCGCCGCGGGCGTCACGCTCGCGAGGCGTGAGCAGCTCGGCGCGATCGCCGCAAAGCTCGCCGACCATCTCCTCGAGGAAGCCCGTCAGGGCCAGCGATTTCTCGCGCAGACGTTCGATTCCGGCGTCGGCAAGCAGTTTCAGCGAGGCTTCGAGCGGAGCCATCGCCAGAATCGGCGGGTTGGACAACTGCCAGGCATCGGCCGTGGCGATCGGAGCAAAGCGCGCCGCCGGCTCGAAGCGCCGTTGCTTGTCGTGACCCCACCAGCCCTCGAGACGAGGCAGGCCCGGGTCGTCGATCCAGCGGCGATTGACGAAGCAGCCGCCGATGGCGCCCGGGCCGCCATTCAGATACTTGTAGCTGCACCAGACCGCGAAATCCGGATCGGCCGCATTCAGATCCAGCGCAAGGTTACCGATCGCGTGCGCGAGGTCGAAGCCGATACGGCAGCCATGACGCTTCGCCGCGGCAGTGCAGGCCACGAGGTCGAGGGCTTCGCCCGTCAGGTATTGGACGCCGGGCAGCAGGACTAAGGCGACCCGCCCGTTTTCCGCGGCGAGCGCGGCATCGAGGGCGTCGGCGGTGACACGGCCCGCCGGCGCATCGAGCTCGATCAGGTCCTCGGTTCGGTCGAGCCCATGGAAAGCGAGCTGAGACGCAACGGCGTAGCGATCCGACGGAAAGGCGGCCCGCTCGATCAATATTCTGTTGCGGGAGCCGTCGGGTCGAAAGAAGCTCGCGAGCATGAGATGCAGGTTGACCGTCAGCGAGTTCATCGCGACGACCTCGCGCGGCTCGGCGCCGAGCAGCCCGGCCAGCGGTGCCGCGAAGCGCTCGTGATAGGCGAACCAGCCGTCATCGGAGTCGAAGTGCCCGCCGACGCCGAGCCGCGACCAGCGGTCGAGCTCGCGGTCGACGACTTCGCGCGCGCGTCGCGGCATCAGCCCGAGCGAATGACCGCAGAAGTAATGGACCGGGCTGCCATCCTCGGCCAGGGGCAGATCGAACTCGTCGCGGAAGCGCGCAAGGACATCGGATGAATCACGCTCGCGGGCGATCTCGATGCCGCGGTCGAGGGCTGCCGACGTCATCCGCGCCGCCTCGCCATCAATCAGGCTCGAGCACGGCGCCGCATTCGCGGCAGGTCCTCGCCTTCAGGTCGGACCAGAAGGCGTCGAAAATCGGCGGCAGATCCCGGACGATATCCGAGACCGGCAGAAAGACTTCGTGCAGCTTGCTGCCGCACTGCTCGCAATACCACATGAAGCCGTCGAGCTCTTCGGGCCTGCGCTGTCGCTCGACGACGAGGCCGACCGTGTCCGCGAATCGCTGCGGCGAGTGCGGCACACCGGGCGGCAGCAGGAAGACATCGCCTTCACGAATCGTGATGTCGACCGGCTTGCCGTCCTGCATCGTCTTCAGCAGCATGTCGCCTTCGATCTGGTGGAACAGCTCGGGTCCGACGTCGTAGTGGTAGTCCTTGCGCGAATTCGGGCCGCCGACGATCATGACGATGAACTCCGAGCCCACGTAAAGCTCGCGGTTGCAGACCGGCGGCTTGAGCGATTCGCGATTGGCGTCGATCCACTCGCGCAGATTGAAAGGTGCAGTCACTTCCATCTCGGCTCCTCGGTCAGTCCTCGGCACAGCTGACGTCGATCGGCTTTCCGGGCGGGTCCAGCGGGACGGCCGTCAGCTCCCAGCCCCAGACACAGCCGCTGTCGAGCGCGGTGACATCATCGCGTCTCAGCACGCCGAGCGCCGACCAGTGGCCGAAGACGATATGCCACTTTCGTGCGCGGCGCTTCGGCACGTCGAACCAGGGGATCAGCTTGCTCGGCTGGCTGCCCGGCGGCCCCGAGTAATAGAGATCCAGCCGGCCCGCACGATCGCAGAAGCGAATGCGCGTCAGCGCGTTGATGGTGTAGCGCCTGCGGTCACCGGGCGATAGATTCGGTGTCCAGGCAGTCGGCGTGTTGCCGTACATGCTGGCCAGATCGGAAGAGCGTCG
>JASFSD010000230.1:0-5159 GCA_050114575.1 Gammaproteobacteria bacterium
TCAAGCACATAGCCGCCCCCGTGAGCCCCAACCTCGAGCTGACCGAAATTTCGCGCCGGGTTCTGGCGCGCGAAGGGCCGGCGCTGTTGTTCGAGAATGTGTCCGGCCATTCGCAGAACGTCCTCTGCAATCTGTTCGGCACGCGCAAACGAATCGGGCTCGCGCTCGGCAGCGAGGACCCCGAGATCCTGGAAAAACTCGGCGGCCTCCTCGCAACGCTGCGCCAGCCGGAGCCGCCGAAGGGCATTTCCGATGCCTGGAGCAAGCTGCCGCTGTTGCGTGAAGTGCTGAAGATGGCCCCGCGACATGAAAAGCGGGGGGTTTGCCAGGACATCGTGATCGAGGGCGACGATGTGGACCTGTCGACCTGGCCGGTCCAGACCTGCTGGCCCGGCGATGCCGGACCCTTGATCACCTGGGGACTGACGACGACCAGCGGCCCGCGGCATACGCGCCAGAACCTAGGTATCTATCGTCAGCAGGTCATCGACCGAAATCGCATCATCATGCGCTGGCTCGCACACCGGGGCGGCGCGACAGACTTCGCCGATTTCTCGCGCGAGCACCCGGGGGAGCCGTTTCCGGTTGCCGTCAGTCTCGGCGCCGATCCGGCAACAATCCTGGCAGCCGTGACGCCGATTCCCAACAACCTTTCCGAATATGCTTTCGCCGGACTGCTTCGGGGCGAGCGAACGACGCTGACCAAAGCGATCGGCTCCGAGCTCATGGTTCCCGCCTTTGCCGAAATCACGCTCGAAGGCACGATCATGCCCGGCGACGAGGCGGACGAGGGTCCTTTCGGCGATCACACCGGCTATTACAATGAGGTCGAGCGCTTTCCGGTAATGACCGTCGAGCGCATCACGCATCGCAGCAACCCGATCTATCACACGACCTATACGGGGCGCCCGCCCGACGAGCCGGCAGTGCTCGGGCTCGCATTCAATGACGTCTTCGTGCCGATTCTCAAGACGCAGTTTCCCGAGATCGTGGATTTCTACCTGCCGGCCGAAGCCTGCTCTTATCGCGTCGCCGTGGTCAGCCTGCGCAAGGAATACGCTGGTCACGCCAAGCGCGTGATGTTCGGTGTCTGGTCGTTCCTGCGCCAGTTCATGTACACGAAGTTCGTTATCGTCGTCGACGAGGACATCGACGCCCGCAACTGGACCGACGTGGTCTGGGCGCTGGCGACACGCGTCGATCCGGCGCGCGACTGCGTGATCATAGAGAACACGCCGATCGACTATCTGGACTTCGCCTCTCCTGTGGCCGGCCTCGGCTCGAAGATCGGGATCGATGCGACCTCGAAGTGGCCGGGCGAAGTTTCCAGAAAGTGGGGCAAGCCGATCGAGATGACAGCCGACGTCGTCGCCAGAATCGACTCGATCTGGGCAGAGTTCGGCCTCGACTGAAGCCCCGGGCTCCATTGGACATTTGTCATAATGCTGGCTACTTTAGGTCGACAATGCGGGCGGCCTGGCGGGGAGCGACATGCGTAGCATTCTGGTGATCAATGCCAAGGGCGGGTGCGGCAAGAGCACCGTCGCCACCAACCTCGCTGCCTTCTACGCATCCGAAGGGTACGACACGGCGCTGGCCGACTACGATCCCCAGCAATCGGCGCTGGCCTGGCTCGAGGACCGCCCCGAGGACTACGGTGAAATCCAGGGGATCCCGGGCTTCGACACGGGTCTCCGCGGCCTGTCTCGCTCCACTGACTACCTGATCATCGATGCGCCGGCCCGCTCGCATGGAAAGGAGCTCAACGAGCTGGTGCGCCGGGCGGAATCCATCATCGTCCCGGTTCTGCCGTCACCCATCGACATCAAGGCCGCCCACCGCTTCGTCGACGAGCTGCTCGACGTGCACAAGGTTGCCGACCGAAAGGCCAGGGTCGCTGTCGTAGCCAATCGCGTCCGCGACAATACCCTGATCTTCGAGGAGCTCGACGAATATCTCGAATCGCTGAGGGCTCCATACATCGGCGCCCTCAGGGAAGCGCAGAATTACATTCGGGCCTACCAGCGCGGTCTCGGTGTTCACGAGCTGCCGCCTTATCTGGCCTGGCCCGACTGGGACCAGTGGGATCCTATCCTCGAATGGCTCGATTCGCGCCGGTCACGCGCTATCAACTGACGGCGCAGTGAGCGCCGGCAGGTCATCGACGACGGGCGCAACAATCTTGAGCCCGGCCCGATAGGCGCGCGCTGCCGCATCCGACTCACCGAGCTGGTCCAGCAGCTCACCATACAGCGCGAAGGACTTCGGCTCCGGCCGAATCGCTATCGTCGATTCGAGATAGCTGCGGGCTTTACCCCAGAGCTCGTTTGCCATACATAGCCTTGCGGCCGTCAGCAACAGATCGGCATCCTCGCCGTGCTCCTTGAGCCAGCCCTCGGCCATCCGCAACTGCTTCAACGGGTCACCGCCGCGAACTTCACCGTATGCCCGCACCAGCCGCCCATCCCAGGTTCGCTTCAGCGCGCCCGCCAGCGCCTTGACGGCCTCCTCTCCCGCACCGAGCCTGTCGAGCAACAGCGCCCGCGCCCGGATCAGGCTCGGCCGTCGCCGCAAACCGAGCGGCAGCGGTGACCAGATTTTCTTGAGAGCTTCGCGATCGAAATCGGGATGCTGTCGCATCGACTCGAGCGCGCCGGCCAGCAACGGCGCGAGTTTGTCGCCGTCCAGCTTCGACCGGGCCAGGGCAGGCAGGATTTCACCGAGACTCTTGTAATCGCCGAGTGACATGTACGCCTCGGCGAGCAGCCCGAGACAGGCGGCGTGGCCGGGCTTTCGCTCCTGGATACGCTCGAGCGTCGCTACTGCCGCGCGATACTCCCCGGCGTCGAGCTGCAGTCCGGCCTGGGTCAGGAGCACGGCAATCCAGGCCTTGGGCTCCGACTCCCGAGCCAGAGCGAGCCACTCGTCCCGTCGCTCCGGCGATCCCTGTGCCTCGGCTGCCCGCGCCGCCATCAAGTAATTCACGAGCCGTGCGTCGCTGCCCCTGAGACCGTCGGTCAACAGATGCTCGCCGCGCCGGAAATCTCCTTCGGTCATGTGAATCAGGCCTCGCGCGAGCCGGGCATCCGCGCGGCGCGCCCGCTGCCCGGCGATGGCCTGGCCGAGTTCCCTCGGCGCCTGCCAGATTCTGAGCGCCAGCCGTACCAGTGCGTACAGCAACACCAGCACCAGCACGAGAACCGGCACCGACATTTCGATGTTGTAGCCGACGAAACTGATCAGCACATAGCCCCGTTCCTGCAGCAGGAAATGGGCGCCGAACGCGCCGATGACCAGGGCGCCCAGCGCCCAGATCCCGTATCTCATCACTGGGCTCCGGCTGCAGACCTGAGCAGCGCCAGCGAATCGCCGATTCGCGGCAACTCCGGCTCGACCTCGATCCGCATCATTTCCGCGAGCAGGCGCCGCGCTTCGATGATGCTCTGCGCGCTCCGATCGAAGTCGCGATTGAGAATCCCGTCTGCAGCGACCAGGCTGGCGCGAAAGGACTCCTGGCGCCGCTCGAACAGAGCTGTCCGCGCAATCTGCAGCTCGAGCGCCAGCTGCCGGCGGACGATTCGGCGCTCGGCGTCGGTCAGCAGACTTTCGACCGGCTCCTCCTGCCTCTCGACACGGACGATGCTCGTAACAGCCCCTTTGGTGCGTTCCCAGAGCCGCCCGATCCCGGGCTCGACATCGTCGAGCGACTCCTCGGGCGCACTGAAGTTCTGCGGTACGGCCGAGCGCATGGGCAGATCGGACACGCGGGCAACCAGTCCGGCGAGATCAGCGAGATACCGCTCGTAGTCCGGAAACTCGACGCCGCGGAGATTCTGCAGCTCCTCGGCGATGGCCCGGCGGACATCGGCGAATGCCGGGTCGCCGAGCTGCCTGAGAACGTCATCGGCGAGCTCGAGTGCCGTGATCGCAGTGCCGACGCGACCACCGAGGCCAAGCTCTGTATTGCCGAGCAGGAGGTAGTAGGCCACCTGCTCCCGCAGCCAGCTTTCCCGCGAATCGAGGCGCCCGCCCTGCAGCGCCTCCACCTGGCGCCTCAATGCCCTGAGCTCTGCCGGCAGGACCTCGACGTCGCCATTCAGGCTATCGACGCGATCACGCGATGCCTCGAGCTCGGCTTCGAGTGATTGAATCCGCTGCTCGAGCTGCCCGAGCGTCGAGACGGCGTCATCGAGGCTCTGCAATAGAAAGGCCTCCCCGGTGTCGGTCGGCTCCGGCACCTGCCGGCCCTGCCACCAGTAGAACAGCGCCCCGGCAGCGCTGATGACGGCAATGACAGCGACACCCCTGGCGACCCGACCGACCAGCGAACCACGGCGGCCTTCATTGGGCTCCGGCAGCGCTGCTTCCGGCGCGGACTCGGCCGACTCGGTTTCCGCTGGCTCGACTTCGGGCACGGTGGCGTCCTCGCCGGACGCGGCTTCATCGGCCGGCTCTTCGCGGCCAACCGGCTTGCTGGTGCTTTCTTCGGACATGGTTCGCTTCCTGCAGCGTGCAGTCTATCGCTAATATCGCTGAATCTCAGCGTCTGGCGCCAAGACGGCTCTTGAGGTCGGAGACCTGGCGCCGGCTCACCGGCAGCGTGCCCGCCTCCTCGCGCAGCCGGACGTGATACCCGCCGGCGGCGTCCTTCTCCAGCGCATCGATGGCATCGATGGCGACCAGCATGCTTCGATGGATGCGCGCGAACCGGTCCGGAAACTCCTCTTCGAGTTGCTTGAGGGAATCCTCGATCAGATCCTCGCCCTCGGCGTGATGCACGCTGACGTATTTCTGCTCGGCATGGAAGTAGCGAACGTCCTGGATCGGGATGAGCTTGAGCTCCCCTCGCAACCGAGCGGCCACATGCCGGCGCTGGTTGAATCCACGCGTCTTGAGGTTGAGTTCGCTGAGCAGCGCGTCGCTCAGCCTGGCCGCATGCTCGAGCGCGCCCTCGAGTCTCTCGCGGCGCACCGGCTTCAAGAGATATCCGACAGCGCGCGAATCGAACGCTTCGAGGGCGTATTCATCGTAGGCCGTCGTGAAAATGACAGCCGGCGGCGACTCGAGCCGGCTGAGATGACGGGCGACTTCGATGCCGCTCATTGCAGGCATTCGAATATCGAGCAGGACGACAGCGGGGCCGGTCTGCTCCACGCGGC
>JASFSD010000231.1:0-5154 GCA_050114575.1 Gammaproteobacteria bacterium
GCTCGAGGCTCCAGCTAAGCGCCGGCGGCGCCGTCGGCTCGCGCTGACTCTGATAGTTTGCGCTGCGATTGCCGGTTGCTCCGCTGGAGAATCGGAGTCCGTTCGCTTCGGCGCCATCGATCGCGAGCGCCTGCTCAACGCCGACTCCGAGCCTGGCCAATGGATGACCGAAGGCAGGGATTTCGGCAAGAGCCACTACTCGGCGCTCGACCGGATCAATCTCGACACGATCGGTGAGCTGGGATTCGCCTGGGAGTATCACACCGGCACGAGCCGGGGCCTCGAGGCGACGCCGATCGTCGTCGACGGCGTGCTCTTCACTTCCGGCTCGACGGGGCGCGCCTACGCGCTCGATGCGGCGACAGGAGAGGAGATCTGGGCCTTCGATCCGCGAAGCGACGGTCAGTTCAATCGCTGGGCCTGCTGCGACGAGGTCAATCGCGGCGTGACGGTATGGGACGGCATGGTCTACGTCGGGTCGCTCGACGGCCGGTTGTTCGGCCTCGATGCGGGCACGGGCGACGTCGTCTGGGAGGTCGACACGATCATCGATCACGATCGCGGCTACACGGTCAGTGGTGCGCCCGAGGTCGCCGGTGACGTCGTCGTCATCGGAAATGCCGGCGCCGATTACGATGCGCGCGGCTATGTCGCGGCCTACGATCTGAAATCCGGCGAGCTCGCCTGGCGCTTCTTCACCGTGCCCGGCGACCCGGCACTCGGGTTCGAGCACCCGGAGCTCGAGATGGCGGCCGCAACCTGGGATCCTGAGAGCCGCTGGGACGTCGGCGGTGGCGGCACGGTCTGGAACTCGATGGTCTACGACCCCGAGCTCGACCTGCTCTTTATCGGCACGGGCAACGCGGCGCTCTTCAACTGGTACGAGCGAAGCCCGTCGGGCGGGGACAACCTGTTCCTCTGTTCCATTATCGCGATCGACCCCGATACGGGGCGAATGGTCTGGTATTACCAGCAGGTCCCGCGCGAAGGCTGGGACTACACGGCCACGCAGCCCATGATCCTGGCAGACCTCGAGCTCGACGGCGAAGTGCGCAAGGTTCTGATGCAGGCGCCGAAGGCAGGCTTCTTCTACATTCTCGATCGAACGACGGGCGAGCTGCTGTCGGCCGACAAGTACGTGCCGGTCAACTGGGCGACGCACGTGGATCTCGAAACCGGGCGGCCGAACATCGATCTCGAGCAGGTCGATTACCGTGACGGCCCCGTGTTCGTCGAACCGTCCGGCATGGGCGGCCACGCCTGGAATCCGATGGCCTTCAATCCCGACAACGGTCTCGTCTACATTCCGGCTATCGAGGGCGGTGCCATCACCTACGACCCGACCGACGGTCACGTCTACCGGCCGAAGCAGGCCAATTCCGGCAACTCGACGCTGTTCGGCGATTCGATGCTGATGAATCCGGATTTCGCGCCGCCACCGGCACGCGAGCTGCTCAGAGAATTGCAGGCGACGGGGCAGGCCAGGCAGCGCGCGGTGCTCAAGGCGTTCGATCCCGACACCGGTGAGGTTCGCTGGGAGCAGGAGGGCGTCGGTTTCTGGGACCGCGCCGGCGTGCTCGCAACGGCGGGCGGGCTCGTCTTCCAGGGAACGGACACGGGCCACCTCAAGGCCTTTCATGCCGAGACGGGCGAGGAGGTTCTCGATCTCGAGGTCGGCACGTCCATTATCGCGGCGCCGATGACGTATTCGGTCGACGGCGAACAGTACATTGCCGTGATGGCGGGCTGGGGCGGTGGCGGCTGGTTCGCGCCGCACGACACGAGCGCCGTGGTCCGCTATGGCAACGCCGGGCGAATTCTCGCGTTCAAGCTCGGCGGCGGTGAGGTGCCGCTGCCCGCGCCTTTGAGCGAGATCGATCCGATCCCCGAGCCGCCGCCGCAGTTCGGCACGCCAGAGCAGATCGCCGAGGGCGCGCGGCTCTTCGGCAGTTGCTCGCTCTGCCACGCGAACAGCGACATCGGATTGACGCCGGACCTAAGGCGCATGACCGAGGACACGCACGCGGCGTTCAACGCCATCGTGCTGCAGGGGGCACGGCGTACTCGCGGCATGCCGCAATGGGACGACGTGCTGGACGAGGATCGGTCGAATGCGATTCACGCCTACCTCATCGATCTGGCCTGGCAGGCCTATCGGCAGCAGGCGCTGCTGCCCGATATCGAGATTCTCGATACCGAGGTCTATCCGGAGAATCTGACGGCGGCCGACGACGGCACTATCTTCATCGGCAGCGTCAAAGGCAATGTCTATCGCGCCGAGGCGGGTGCGGGCGAAGCAACGGCCTGGATCGAGACCTCGCCCGAGAACGGCATCCTGACGATACTCGGCGTTCTTGCAGACGATGCAAGCAACACGCTCTGGCTTTGCTCGGTACCCAACTTTTTCGGGCCCGAGCGTTCCGAGGGCGTGTCCAGTCTCATGGCCTTCGACCTGACCACAGCGGCACAGAAGGGCGTCTACGAATTCCCGCCGCCGGCTTCCACCTGCAACGACATCACGGTCGCGGCCGACGGCACGGCCTATGCGTCCGATACCAGCAACGGCCGGATCTTTGCGCTCGCTCCGGGCGCCGATGCGCTGACGCTCTATGGTGAGGACGAGGCGCTCATCGGCATCGACGGGCTCGCGTTCGCCGGAGACGGCACGCTCTACGTCAACAACGTGCGCAGCAACGAGATCATTCGCATCGAGACCAACGACGACGGGACCATGGCGGGCCTGACCTCGCTCAATCTCTCGCACGAGCTCGGCGGGCCGGACGGCATGCGGCTGATCGAAGGCAACCGTTTCATCCAGGCCGAAGGCACGATCGGCAGGCTCAGTGTGGTGACGATCGACGACGACGACGCGACGCTGACGATCATCGACGACACGCTGGTCTCGACGCCGGGGGCCATCACCGTCGGCGACACGGCCTACGTCATCGAGAGCAACATCGGGTATCTGCTGGACCCGGGTCTCGCCGGGCAATCGCCCGACGCATTCATGATCTATGCACGCCCGCTGCCGGGCGAGTGACGAACGAAGGGGGGCGGTCATGAGACCACTGACAAAGGCGGGCGTATTCGCCGTTTTGATGGGAGCGGCGGCAGCCGCAGGCGCGCAGGCGCCGGGTGAGCCGAGCGCCGTCATCGACCTCGGCTGCGACCGCGACTGTTTGATCGGCTTCGCGCGCGGCTACGTCGATGCGCTCGAGCATCGCGACCCGACGCGGGTGGCGATCGCACGCAATGTTCGCTTCACCGAGAACAACGTCGAGATGCCGCTCGGTAACGACGGCCTCTGGGGCACGGTCAATGCCGTCTGGGACCATGCGCTCGAGGTGGCCGACACCGAGACGGGCAATGTCGCCTGGTTCGGTATCGTCGAAGAGCACGGTAACCCGGCGTATCTCGCGGCCCGGATCAAGGTCCTCGACCAGGAGATCATCGAGGTCGAGACTGTGGTCAACCGCCTGCCCGATATGCCGAAGCCTTTCGGCGATCCTGAAGCCGTCGTTCACGACCCGGCGTTCGGTGAGGTGCTGCCGCCCGAGGAGCGGCGCTCACGCGCGCGGCTCGTCGCTGTTGCCGATGGCTACTTCAACACGGTCGAGCTCAATGACGGCGACATCTTCACGCAGTTTCATCCGGAGTGCGGCCGGCTCGAGAACGGCATCCTGACGACGGCCGGCGGCAGCGGGCCGTCGAACGCGGGCTCTATGGCCGAGGGCTGCGAGCCTCAGCTCAGGCTCGGCATGTACCGCATCAACAAACGGATCCGCGAGCGGCGTTATCCGATCGTCGACGTCGAGCGTGGCGTCGTCGTGGCCTCGGGCTTCTTCGATCATGCCAATGAGTTCGATCGCTACACGCTGACGGACGGGCGCGAGATGCGCACGGTGTTGAAATTTCCGAACTCGATTTCGCTGCTCGAGGCGTTCAAGGTCCGCGACGGCAAGATCTATCGAATCGAGGCCGTGTTCACCTACGTGCCGTATTTCATGCATTCGCCGTTCACCGATCCGAACATCGATTTTCAGACGCGATGAGCAGGGCGCCGGATATGAAAGAACTGACTCGGGGTCTGGCGCTGGCATCGGCGTCGACGGCATTTCTCTTCGTGGCTCAAGCCAAGGCACAGGCGCCGGCCTGCGACGAAGCCTGTCTTTTCGATTTGACCGACCAGTATCTCGAGGCACTCGTTGCCCAGGATTACTCGGGGCTGCCCTGGGCCGACAGGGTCGGGCATACCGAGAACGACGTCGGGATTCAGATTGGCGAGGGTCTATGGGGAACCGCGACCGCCATCGGGCCCGGGCTCGCCGTGGCCGATTCGGAGACCGGCAACGTCGTCTGGCTCGGCATCGTCGAAGAGCACGGCCAGGCGGGCTATCTCGCCTTGCGGCTGGCTGTGGAGGGAGATGAGATCGGCGAGGTCGAAACCGTCGTCGGCCGTGACGGTCCCCCGGCGCCGTTCGCACCCACTGACGGTTATCGTGTCGACCGAAGGTTTACGCAGTCGCTGCCCGGCGGCCAGCGCCTGCCGCGCGCGCGCATGATCGCGCTCGTCGAGGGCTACTACAACACGATGCAGCTGAATGACGGGAAGGTTTTCACGGACATCGCCGACGACTGCAGCCGTTTGACCAATGGCGAGTCGACGACCCACGGCGGCGATATCGATATCGAAGGCTGCCGGCAGCAGTTCGAGGCCGGCTGGTATCGTCCCGTCGACCGCGTTCGTGCACGGCGTTTTCCCGTCGTCGATGAGGAGCGCGGCATCGTCGTCGCGCTGGCCTTCCTCGATCACGCGGCACGCTATGTCGATTACGAGACGCTCGACGGGCGTGCCCGCAAGATCCCGATCGAGTATCCGTACACACACGGTGTGCTCGAGCTGTTCAAGATAGAGGACGGCGAAATCGTGCGAGTCGAGGGTGTGACCTCGTTTCAGCCGTATCTGATGCCGACGCAGTGGGTGCCCTAGGCCCTGTCGCGGCATGTACCTCGCGCGCTTCAGCACCTTGCTGGCGGTTGTCGTTACCGCGGTCGGGCTGTTCGCGCTGACGAGGTTCGGCGAGTCGCGTCTGTCGGCCCGTGACCAGGAAGCTTTCGTCACCGAATACTGCGCCGAGTGCCACAATCCGATCG
>JASFSD010000232.1:0-5077 GCA_050114575.1 Gammaproteobacteria bacterium
CAGCGTGCCCGATGCCGCCATCAGCAATACGCTGCCGCCAAAGCTGCCACTTCTGGCACTTGGAATTGCGCAGGCCGGATTCGTGCTGGCATTCGAGGCGCCTCTGCGCCGCTGGCTGAACCGCCCGGCACCATGGACGGCAGCCGTGCTGCTGAACGGCATGATCATGACGATCTATCTGTGGCACTCCACGGCAATGACACTGATCATCGGCCTGTCGGCGGCGCTGGGTAATGTCGGGCTCGCGCTCGAACCCGGGACCTCGGGCTGGTGGCTGACGCGGCCGGTCTGGCTTGCCGTCTACACGCTCCTGCTCGGCGCAATGCTGCCCTTCATCGCCCGCTTCGAGCGACTGCCGATTCCGGAAACGAGCGCGCCAACGTGGCGCCTGACGACGGGGGCCGCGCTGGTTTGTGCCGGCCTCGCTCTGCTGGCCTATTTCGGCCTAGGCGGCGGCGTAAGCTTGTCTATTCAGATCTTGGCGGCCGCCGCGCCCTTCGTGGGCGCAATCATGGCAGGGCTGTTGCTCACACCGCGCGTGACCCGGCAGACAGCCGCCTAATCGCACGCCATCGGATCGGGCTCGACGAACCACGGGCGAAACTGCGCCGACGCCGTCTCCATGCATCCCTTCAGGTTGAGCAGCTCGATCTGCCGGAATTGAACCGGATGACTCTCGCTCTGCAGCGAAATGTATCCCGCACCCAGAAACTCACCTTCAGGCTGAAACTCGGGTCGATGCCCGGAAACGGCACCGCCTCCGGTCGTCGTTTGCGTGTACTCGATCACGACCTCGCCGTTGATGCTGTGGACGATTCGTTCACTGCCCAGCACGAAGACTTCCGCGCGCACCCATTGCTCGCCATCGAACGTCCCTGAGCTCGAGTTGATACAGTGCACGGTCGTAAATTCGCCCTGATAAACGACATTGGTCCCGGGCGTGCACAGGTTACCGGTCGATCGCGGCTCACCATTGCCCAGACCGCCGAGCAACTGCATCTCGAGGGAGATCGGAAAGTCCTGCTCGTCCGGCATCGTGTCGGGCGGCTGAGAATGCAGCATCGCGCCCGAATTCCGGATCGCCCAGTCAGGACCGCCGCTGACCTGCTCGCCGACGAACCGATACTCGAAACGCAGGCGGTAGTGCGAGAAAGGCTCGGCGTAAAAGAGATGACCGAAACGGTTGTCGAAATTGTCGTAGCCGTCATAGGCCACGGTCAGAAGGCCATCCTCGACGCGGAACGTGTCGGCAAAATTCTCGCCGGCCGGATAATGTCGAATTTTCGGGATCCAGCCGTCGAGATCGACGCCGTTGAAGAGCGGGATCCACGCCTCGTCCTCGTCGGGCGGCTGAGCCATGCCCGCCAGCGGCAGGGCAAGCAGCAAAGCCGGAATGAGCCGACGCAGGTGCCTGGCAGGCTCGGGCATACGGCACTCAGGCATGCGGCGCCCAGGCCCGATCGCCTGCCCGGTACGGCACACAGGGATCGAACCGCCCCGGCGATTCGATGTAGCGCATCGCCTGCGTGTAGCCAATCTCGGATGTGAAGTAGCCACTCAGGGTCAGTTCCTTGAGCATGCGAAAGTAATGGATCGGGCTGCCTGGCGCGCGGGCGCGCATGTAGTCGTATTGCTCTCGGTCCAGTCGCTGCAGGAGCGCGGTCCGCTGGACCGAAGTGGCATCAGCGAACCCGACTCCGTGGTCGGACACGCACTCGACATTCAGCCGGTCGAGACCGTTGAGAAAAATGCCTTGTTCCGCCTGAGTATAGGTATCCGCCACCATGACCGACATGAAGCTCCCGACGCCGGCCTCCCGGGCGCCGGGCGTGCCGGTCTGCGGCAGAATCGTGTCGGCAATCGCATCCAGCAGTTCGAGCTCGACCGGTGAGAACACTTCGCCTGGCGGCCGACTACCGGAAACGGCACAGCCCGACAGCAAGGCCGATCCGCCGACGAGCGTCCCGCCCATCAAGGCGCTTACCCGTATCAGAGCGTCGCGACGGTTCATGAGCAGCGGCGACAGCGCTCGATTCGGTTTTTCGCTTTGCGCCCCGCTCACAGGTTCCTCCGGTTGAGCTCGGCCACAGCATGGTCAGCGGCACGCGCCGTCAGCGCCATGTATGTCAGCGACGGGTTCTGGCAGGCCGACGAGGCCATGCACGCCCCGTCGGTCACGAACACATTCGGTGCATCCCAGACCTGGTTCCAGCGATTGAGCACGCTGGTACGCGGGTCGTCGCCCATGCGCGCGGTGCCCATTTCGTGGATTCCCATGCCGGGAGCGTAGTCGGTCTCATACGTGCGGACATTGCGGACGCCGGCGGCATCCAGCACCTCCGCCATGTCGTTCATCATGTCGCGCCGCATCGCAAACTCGTTCTCACCCAGTCCGCAATCGATCTCGAGCACGGGCAAACCCCACTTGTCCACTCGAGTCCGGTCGATTCCCACTCGATTGGAATGATCGGGCAACATTTCGCCGAACGCCGTCGCCCCGATCTCCCATGGTCCCGGCTCTGCCATCGCATCCTTGAAATCACCGCCGATGCCCAGCTCACCCACGGCACGTTGCCAGCCCTGACGCCCGGCGCTGCCCTGATAACCGAATCCACGCAGGTAGTCGCGCCGGTCGCCCGGCAGGTTTCGAAACCTCGGAATATAGAACCCGCAGGGCCGCCGGCCGTAGTAATACTGGTCGTCCAGCGACGCCTCTTCGAGATCGCCTTCCGCCCCGACGCGAAAATGATGATCCATGAGGTTGTGGCCGAGCTCGCCGGAACTCGAGCCGAGCCCGCCCGGCCAGACGCCCTGCGCCGACTGCATCAGCAGCCACGTCGAGTTCAACGCAGACGCGCAGAGAAAGACGATGCGCGCCGTGTACTCCGTCCACTGCTCCGTGACAGCGTCGAGCACTCGCACGCCGGTGGCGCGCTGACGATCTTCGTCGTAGAGAATTTCGGTGACAATGGAGAACGGCTTCAGTGTGGTTCGGCCTGTCGCCATCGCAGCCGGAAGCGTCGAGGACTGCGTGCTGAAATACGCGCCGAAAGGACAGCCGAGCCAGCACGCGTTGCGATACTGGCACGGGCTTCGCCCCGGCAACGGCTGCGTGATATTCGCGACCCTGGAAGAAATAATCCTGCGCCGACCATCGAAGGCGCGAGCCAGGCGCCCGGCGATCAACTCCTCGGCGCAATTGAGTTGGATCGGCGGCTGAAATTCTCCGTCCGGCAACTGGGGCAAGCCCTCGGCCGAACCCGAAATCCCGGCGAACCTCTCCACATAGTCATACCATGGAGCAATATCGCGGTAGCGAATCGGCCAGTCCGCGGCGATGCCGTCACGCGCGTTAGCCTCGAAATCGAAATCGCTGAGGCGATAACTCTGGCGTCCCCACAACAGCGATCGGCCGCCGACCTGATAACCCCTGAACCAGTCGAAGCGACGCAGCTCGGTGTACGGCGAGTCCTGGTCCGAAGCCCACCAGTCGAGGTTCTTCTCGTTGAGAGGATAGTCGCGCCTGAGAACAGGATAAGCCTCTTCCATGGCCAGAGTACGCCCGCCCCGGTGTGGGTATTCCCAGGGTGCCTTGAATGCATTCACGTAGTCCCTGACGTGCTCGACGTTCTTACCGCGCTCGAGCAGCAATACCTCGAGCCCCTTTTCACTGAGCTCCTTTGCTGCCCAGCCTCCGGAGATCCCGGAGCCGACAACGATGGCATCGAAACTATTGGACTGCACGATCCCCCGCGTTCCTCATGTCCGCCCGACCCTCACCATAGCGTCTAGCGGGATCCGAGCCAACGGTTGCTGAGCATCTGCAGGCTCAACGCGAGCAGGAACCAGGCGACGACTGCAACGACCAACAGGATGAAGTTCAGGGCTGTGGGTGACTCCCAGGCACCGCGCAGCCTGTCACCGAGGATCGTCAGCGCAGCGATGATCGGCCCCATTCCGAGAACCGAGCCGATCAGGAAATCCCGGTAAGGAATTCTTGCGCCGCCCGCAACAACGTTGATCAGAGTGAACGGTGCGAACGGAAAGGTCCGGGCCACCATGACCGGAACGATGCCGCCGCGCTCGAACCGCTGACCCATTCTGCCCACCCACGTGCCAACCCAGTTGTCGAACGCATGATCGGGCAACATGCGCGCGAGGCCGTAGTTGGCGGTCGCGCCGACGAAAGAACCAACGGAGGCCCACAGCAGTCCGTCCACGGGGCCCAGCGCGATGCCCGTGGCCGCGATCATCGCGGTCACGGGAAATACGATAAAGCTGCCCAGCAAAAAACCCACGACGACGATCGCCCCGGCCCAGGGACTGGCACTCAGCTGATCCAGCACCACACCCAGCCGATCCGGATCGCTGTACTCACCGAAAGCGGAGGAGCGCCAGATCGCCAGAACTGCGACACCGGCCGAACAAAGACCCGCGAGCTTGATCAGGCTGCGACGCAGGTAGATGTTGTTTTCGTCGCGAGCATCCATCGGACTTCCCCCCCAGGGGCCTGATTGGAATTCGCCTTCCCGGATACTACTGCATCGCCTTAAATGGATGAAGGGCCATCCGACCGGCAACGGCCCAAGCCGGCCTGCGACGCCCATGCGCAGAGGCCGCGCGGGGATCAGGCGTTCCTGACTGACTCGTGCCAGGGAATCATCAGTCGTTTGACACCGGTCACCGCGAAATAGAGCACGGATCCGAGCGCCGCCAGCAGGATAATGACCGCGAACAACTGCGGCGCGTCCAGCGAGTTCAAGCTCACGACAACCAGATTTCCGAGCCCTTCATTGGCACCGAGGTACTCGCCGACGATCGCGCCGATCAGAGCGAAAACGATCCCGACCTCCATGCCGGCGAACACGTAAGGCAGCGTGCTGTGAAAATCCAGGTACTTGAAAGTCTGCCAGCGTCCGGCATCGAGGCTGCGCATGACTTCGCGATGTCCGGGCTCGACCGAACGCACGCCCAGCATGACGTTGAGCATGATCGGGAAGAACGCCAGGATCGCGGCGATGATCACTTTCGAGGTGACACCGAAACCGAACAGAATGACGAAAATGGGAATCAGCGC
>JASFSD010000233.1:0-5070 GCA_050114575.1 Gammaproteobacteria bacterium
GACCCGCATTCGAATGCGGCGCATCTCGACGCCGTCGGCGGCCGGTCCGAGCTCGCGACGAAACTCGTGCTCGGCCTCGTCATCGGAAATGAAGGTGCTGCTATACACATAGCCCACGCCGCGCCGGTGATAAAGAGGGATGTCCCATGTCCAGCCACTGCTCATTGCTCTGGCCGTCGTGTAAGGCGATCGCCGCGCATCGTTCAGGTACGGAACCTGCGCCGCCAGCGCGCGGTCATCGAGCAGGCAATCGCGGTACGACTCGAACGGCTCCTCCAGCGTCTTGTTGATCAGTAGACCCTGAAAACCGGAGCAGTCGATATACAGATCCGCGTCGAGCACACCGTGCTCTTCGGTCACGAGGTGACTGATCGAGCCATCCTCGCTGGTGACGACTTCCGAGACCTTGCCAACCAGATGCTTGATCCTGCCGCGAAAACAACGCTTGAGGTAATCGGCCATGAGGCCGGCATCGAGGTGATAGGCATAGGCAACGGCGCCCTGAAAATCGGCGGACGAGTCGAGCTTGGGGCCGCGATGGTTTTCGGCGAACAGTGTCGCGACGTGGCAGGCCTCGGCGTACGGCACCGACTCGTCGCCGTTCAGAGCCTTCCACAACCAGAGGTTCGAGAAGTCGAGCAACCGGCTCGTGCCACCGATGAAAAACGGATGATAGAAGTAGCTGTCCCTGCCCTTGTCCGTCCAGCCGGCGTACTTGATACCGAGCTTGAAGGTCGCCTGGCAGGCTCGCATGAAATCAGGTTCCGGGACACCGAGGCGCTGCACGAACTGAACGATCGGCGGTATCGTCGCCTCGCCGACGCCGACCGTCGCGATGTCGCTGGCCTCGATCAGGCAGATCTCGCAGGCGTCTGCACCCGGACGGTCGAGCAGACGCGAAAGGAACGCAGCCGAAAACCAGCCGGCAGTGCCGCCACCGACAATCAGGATCCTGCGAACCGGCCCCCGGTCCTGTTGCTCGGCCAATGCCCTAGACCCCGCCCCGGCACCAGGCATCGTTACGCGGCCCGTAATTCTCCATACCGACCACCTGCTGCAGCCAGACATCGTGCGGCGTTAGCTTTGCCGGCGCCGCCCGCAGACGACCGGCCACTTGAGGCGTCACCGCAGCCTTCGGCCGATCGCCTGCCGACTGCTGACGATACTCGTCGGCCATGAAGTCCATCCCGTAGAGGATGCACTCATAGCTGTGGTGATTCCAGAGGCCACCGGTGTCGACCAGCGGCCGGCTGTCGGTGCCGGCGCTCGGCAGGTGGGGACCCTCGATGGACATGCCAGGCAGAAACTGGTCGATGAAATCGACGCCCGCAGGTGGCCTGATCGCCCAGTAATCGAGCTTGGCCTGCAAGCGCGGAACAACGCGCTCGGGCCTTTGCACTTCCCGCCAGAACTCGCTGTCCGTGCGCCGGGTCAGGCAGTAATGCAGATTGATGAAATCGAGAATCTCCTGGTAGCGCGTGGCCATGATCCGATTGGTACGGAACGCCATCGCGCCCATGTCCTCATCGCGCCAGGGAAACTGCTCCGCCAGCACGATGGCGGCCAGGTAGGACAGGTAAAGCCCGGTCGACTCGAGCGGCTCGATGAATCCGCCGGACAGCCCGATCGCGAGACAGTTCCCGACCCATGCATCCCGGCGCATACCGACTTTGAAGTGCACAGTGCGGGCATCGAGCCCTTCGCTGTGCGCCCCTTCGTAGCGTCGGAGCTCTCGCTCGGCATCATCGAGACCGATGTGGTTGCTCGAGTGCACGTAACCGACCGCCCGCCCGGAAGTCAGCACGGTTTCCCAGGCCCAGCCGCTGGAAAGCGCCGTCGCCGTCGTGTACGGACGGACCTGACCCGGATAGTAATGCTCGTGCGGCACGCGCATCACCACCGCGCGATCGCAGAGAAGCCACTGCGAGAAGTCGATCCAGTCGACGTCGAGGGCCTTCTCGATCAGCAGGGAAGCAAAACCGGTGCAGTCGATGAAGAGATCGGCCGTCAGGCGCTCGCCGCTCTTTGTCCGTACGGCGGCAATGCTCCCGTTCTCCTCGAGCTCGACGTCGGTCACGTCGTCGAGCAGATGCCGCACGCCTCGGGCGGTGGCAATGCCGCACAGAAAATCGGCAAACTTTTGCGCATTGAGGTGAAAAGCGTAGGCCAGCGGATGACCGAAGTCCCACTGACCCAGCATGACGGGCGCGAGCCCCCGATGGCACAGCTCGGGCTGCGCAGAGACCGTTTCCATGAAGGGGATCGAGCGATCGCTCATGAGCCAATCGAGACCCAGGCGGTCGACTGCCGGATGAACCTCGCGTGAAAACGGATGGTGATACGAATGACCGTTTTCATGCAGCCAGTTGACATGCTTGATCGACTGCTTGAACGTCCCGTTCACGGCACGCATGAAATCGGCCAGGTTCACGCCGATGACGCCGAGCACATGATTAATGCTCGGCACCGTTGCCTCACCGACACCGATCCGCGGTATGTCGGGTGATTCGACGAGCGTAATCTCGACCTCGCCACGGGGGTCGTTCCGCAACGCCGCCTCGAGATAGGCGGCCGTCATCCAGCCGGACGAGCCGCCGCCGACGATCAATATTCTTCGCTTCCTCATAACGAGGAGTGTCCCCCAATCCGAATTCGCCCGTGCGCTGCACGAGCCCGCCCTCGCGATGCGCAGCTTCTTTGCGGCGCTCACGAAGATTCTCCCCGCGCTTTCGGGCGGTGACAAGTCGGGGCAGCCGCGCTTCGCGCGCGCTGCACAACTGGACGGCCTCTCGCGTAGCGAATTACCATGGTCGGACACGCTTCGTGCGCATCTGGCCGACGACATCGCGCGAACGAGTTGCCATTTGATCGATGCCGGAAGGTTGGGGGAATGAGTCGACTGATCAGGGCCGTTGCATGGACGACTGCCGCCATAACCGCAGCTGCCTGCGGGGGCGGCGGAGGCGGCTCCCCGGCCGCGACGAACACGCCGCCCCCCGCGCCGTCGCTGCCCGCACCGTCAAAGCAGTTCGTCGATGCCACCGCCTCCTCTGGCATCGCCTATCGAACCGGCTACGTCAATGCGCTCGACGACCGGGTCGAAATCTGGGGCCATGACCTGCATGCACAGGAAATGGCAACCGGCGGTGCCGCCTCGGGTGACTTCGACGGCGACGGCGACATCGATCTCTTCATCACGCGAGGCGATATCGGCGCGAATCTGCTCTATCGAAACGACGGAAACCTCGTCTTCACGGACGTCGCCGCCGCCGCAGGCGTTGCATGGACAGGCCCCTCGAACCAGAACTACCGCAACAGCGGGCCGGTCTTCGGCGATCTCGACGGCGACGGCGACCTCGATCTCTTTCTCGGCGGCCTGTTCGGGGACCCGGCCGCCGTCTTCGAAAACAATGGCGACGGCACTTTCTCCGACGTCAGTGCGGGTGCCGGGTTCGATGCTCTGACGGCACGACATACGATGTCGGCGGCGCTCGGAGACTATGATCTCGACGGCGACCTGGACCTGCTGCTGTCACACTGGGGCAGCACCGTGGACGACATCGACAATCCCGGCGATACCGGGCACTTGTGGCGTAACGACAGCGATGCCGACGGCATACACTTCACCAGCGTCACCGAAACGGCCGGCCTCTCGCCCAGCATTCTGACCCTGCCCGATCCCAACGCGACGCGGAGCCTGGCCGACTCGACATTCTCCCCGAACTTCGCGCACATAGATGACGACGCCTGGCCCGACATCGTCGTCGCTGCCGACTTCAACCGCTCCCAGGTATACCTGAACAACCATGACGGAACTTTCCGCAACGCGACGGATGTCGGCGTCATCGATGACGAGGCCGGCATGGGCTCGACGCTCGGCGACTACGACAACGACGGCGACCTCGACTGGTTCGTGACGGCAATCTTCGGCGATGCGGCGAACTTCTCTGCCCCGATGACCGGCAACCGGCTCTACCGCAACGATAACGGCACCTTCGTCAACGTCACCACAGAGGCCGGCGTCGCCGACGGAGGCTGGGGCTGGGGAACGTGCTTCTTGGACTTCGAGAACGACGGCGACCTCGACATCTATCACACCAACGGATGGAGCGAGCCACGCGGGCGGGAATTCGAGGCCGACACGAGCCGCGCCTTCGTCTCGAACGGTGCCGGTACGTTTACTCAGCAAGCGGCCGAGCTCGGGCTCGACGACTCCAATCAGGGGCGAGGCGTCGTCTGCGCCGACTTCGATGCCGACGGCGATATCGACATCCTGCAGCTGCTGCTCGATGCACCCGTGGATGCGAGGCTCTGGCGAAACGATGCGAGCGGCAACAACTATCTGCGCGTCCGGCTCGACGGCCTGCCGCCGAACACCGATGCGAGCGGTGCGCGCATCAGAATCCGCATCGGCAGCGAATGGCAGATGCGCGAGGTCATCCTAGGCAGCAACTTCCTGTCCCAGAATCCGGCGATCCAGGTTTTCGGCCTCGGCAACGCAACCCAGGTGGACGAACTGACGGTTGAATGGCCAGGTATCGGCGGCGCGGGCCCCGTGACGAGCCACGGGCCGTACGATGCCGGTGCGACGGTGACCATTCCGCACCCCGACCTCTGACCAGAAAAAAGCGGCGGGGAAATGCCCGCCGCCATTCGATCAAAGCACGGTATCGGCTAGAAATCCATCGTCATGCTGACGAAGCCACGACGCCCGAGCGGCTCGTACACGGCGCTGCCGCCGGCACCGAAATTTGCGAGTCCCGTGACGACGAGGTGCGATGGCGGGATCGGGAATCGGGCATTGTTCGGATCGCCACCGACAATCGGCGGCTCCTCATCCAGCAGATTCTCGATGCCGAACCTGAGCGTGTATTTGTCGTTGAACGAGTAGCTCGCGCCGAGATACCACAGCTGATAACTCTCGTCGATGCTGCCGAGCGGGTTCGGCGAACCGATGACGCCGTCCGCGTAAGTGGCGTCCAGCAACGACGGCCAGAACTGGTGCCTGAGCGTAACGCTCCAGGCATCCCGGAAGTAATTCAGCGTCGTAAACAGACGGTAGTCGTACTG
>JASFSD010000234.1:0-5066 GCA_050114575.1 Gammaproteobacteria bacterium
GTGCCAGATCGTCGACCTCATAGGCCGTGCCCGGAGGCAGGCCCTCGGGATCCTGCTCGATGCGGAACAGGAACTCGGGACTGACGAGCAGCCGCTTGATCGCGACCTGCAGGCCCGCATCGAATCCGGAATCGGCCGCGCTCTCTTCGAAGAATGCCAGCAGCGGTTCGACGTCTCCGGCCGTCACCGGGCGCCGATAGGCCCGCCGCGCCAGCGTCGACAGAATCGTCTCGGCGC
Organism: Gammaproteobacteria bacterium; assembly: GCA_050114575.1. Lineage (GTDB taxonomy): Bacteria > Pseudomonadota > Gammaproteobacteria > Steroidobacterales > Rariloculaceae > DATCZB01. The sequence goes on from JASFSD010000234.1 coordinate 238, forward strand.
AGGCGAGATCGACGGCACTGTCTGGCTCGCAGACATACAGCCTGGACCGACTGGACAGCGATTCGCTCGGCCCGGTTGCGTCGTATGGCCCTCGGATCTCAACGTTCCAGAGGTACGAGCCCGTCCGCGTCTCCGGAATATTCACACCGGACGGATACGGCCGCCGAAACGGCAGCCGTGCCGTCTCGTCGAGTGCCGCCGTCCGGCCGAGGAAGGTAACGACGACGTCGCGCCGACCGGCGCTGACCGGCACCCGGACCTCCCAGTTCTCGTCCGCCCGGTTCCGGGCCGCCCGCTCGGCACGGCTCAGGTTGACGCGGCGCTGGATCTGGCTGATCGGCGGCATACCACCGTCGGATTGATCGGGGTTTGGCTGCGCCGAATCCGAATCGCTCACCTGTCCCGAATCGGCATCGTCGGCCTGAGCCTCGTCCGCGACGGGCGCCGGTTCGGGCACCAGTGGTGGCGGTCCGCCCCGCGGCGCTGCGCCCGGCAAGGTGAACAGCGCCACGCGCTCGCCGTCGATGCTGACCTCCAGATGCTGGTCGTCGGCGTAGGCCGGCATGCTCTCGTTCAAATCGCGCTGCAGTCTCGGGGCGATCACGTACTCGCCATCGACAGGAAACGTGTAGCTGATTCGCATTCCGCCACGCGTGCCGAAGGGCATCCCGGGTAGACGCGTCTCCTGCGAGCGGTCGTCGGGAACGCGGAAAAAGTCGATATTCTCGAACGGCGCCGGACGGCCGACCGCTAAACGACTGATGACGTCCGCGGCGCCGAGATAGCGCTCGAGCAATGTCGGCGAGACCTTCGAAACGCCCGCGATATTGTCGAACCCGTAGCTCACGTCGTCTCCGGGAAGAAGCTCGGCGACGTCGATATCCACGTCGAGCAGGTCGCGGACGGCATCTCTGTATTCGACCCGATTCAGACGATGAAATGCGACCTTGCGGCCAGGGTCGGGCGTCTGCTCGGCCGCCGCGTCGATTTCGGACTCGAGCCAGGCGACGAGCTCCGATCGTGTATCCGCGGCCAGAGACGGGCCGTCGCTCGGCGGCATCATGCCGGCCCTGAGCTTGCGAATGACGTCCTCCCAGACCTCGGCATCCGCGGGAATGGCTTCGAAGTCGAGGCCCTCGAGACTCAAGCCCGCCGTCAGATCGATGGCGTTGTGACACTCGACGCAATGCGTGGAGACGGTGGCGGCATGCTCCGTGGCTGGATCGTGGCCACAGCCCGACACCAGCACAAAGGCGCCGGCCAGGAGCGAGAAACCCCACATTGTCCGTCGCGGAGGCATGGGGCCATTATAGAATGGGAGGGTGTCGTCAATCACTTGCCACAAGAGCAGCAATCCACAAGAGCATCAATAAAAATGAGCGCAACACAACAGTCCAGAATCTTCACCGCCAGCTGCGTGGCTCTGATCGTCACCGCCATGACTTTCGCCATCCGCGCCGGAACGCTGACCGAGCTCAGCAACGAATTCGGCCTGACCGACAATCAGCTCGGCTGGATGAACAGCATGGCTTTCTGGGGCTTTCCTATCGCGACGCTGATCGGCGGCTTGATCTACAACCTGATCGGCTCGAAACGCATGGTGTTTATCGCATTCTTCTGTCATCTCGTCGGCCTGGTCTTGTGGATGACGGCGGGGGGGCTCGAATGGCTCGTCTTCTCGACTCTGGTCATCGGCTTCGCCAACGGCACCGTCGAGGCGGGCTGCAATCCACTGATCGCTGATATGTACCACGACAACAAGACGACGATGCTGAACCGTTTCCATGTCTGGTTCCCCGGCGGCATCGTCATCGGCTCACTGGTCGGTTTCGCGATGGGCGAGATCGGACTCGGCTGGCGGCTGCAGGTCGCCATCATGCTCGTGCCGACGGCCATCTACGGTTACATGATCTTCGGGCTCCGGTTCCCCGAAGCCACCCATTCGGAGACTTCGACCGGAACGAATATCCGGTCGCTGGTGTCGCCTCTGTTTCTGTTCATGCTCGTTTGCATGTCGCTGACGGCCGTGACCGAGCTCGGGACCCAACAGTGGGTCGAGCGCATCCTCGGCAGCTCGGGCGCGCATCCTTTGCTCGTTCTGGCGCTCGTGACCGGCCTGATGGCGATCGGCCGGCAGTTCGCCGGCCCCGTGATCCACAAGCTGCACCCGCCGGGTGTGCTGCTCGGGTCTGCCGTCATCGCAGCCATCGGTATCTACGCGATGAGCATGGCGTCGGGCGGAATGGTCTATGTCGCGGCGATACTGTTCGCCATCGGCGTCATGTATTTCTGGCCGACCATGCTCGGTTTCATCGGCGAATATCAGCCGAGGACGGGTGCGCTCGGCATGTCGCTGATCGGCGGCGTCGGCATGGCTGCTACGGGCTACTGGCAACCCGTCATCGGCACGTGGCTCGATAATGCGCGCGGCGAGGCCGTGGCCGCAGGCTTCACCGGCGATGCAATCGAGCTGGAGGCCGGCCGCGCAACGCTCGACAACCTGGCGCTGTTTCCGCTCATACTCATCGTGCTGTTCACGATCCTGATCGTGGTCATGAAACGCATGAGCATCGAGCCTCTGACGTCCGAGGAGGCGGCCATGGACAAGGCGGCCGAGCAGCCGCAGCCTTAGCCAGCCAGAGCCGGGCTGTCCGCCCGAGTGGCGGCGCATGCCGACCAGCGTCCAGCTGCAGTGACGAATAGCGCGACAACCGAAAGGCCGATCAGGGTCCTGGCTCTGATCAAGGACACCGATCGACCGACGATCGAAACGCTCTGCGGCCTGCAGCGCGCCGGCTGCGAAATCGACGCGTCCTGCCCGCCAAAGAACGAAGCGCGTGAATTACTCGAGGCCGCGGGTGTCGACCTCGTCGACTTCGAAATCACCCGACGATTCGATCGGGAAGGCATCGGCCGGATCCGCCAGGCGCTCATTGAAGGCGGACACGACATCCTGCACGTCTTCGGCAACCGCGGGCTGCAGAACGGGCTCATCGCGCTGCGCGGCCTTCCGGTCGCGGTCGTCGCCTACCGCGGCCGGGTCGGCAATGTCAGCTTTTTCGATCCGTTCTCGTGGTTGCGCTACCTCAATCCCCGGATCGACCGCGTCGTTTGCGTTTCCGACGCCGTGCGCGACTATTTCCTGAGCATGCGTCCCGCGTTTCTGCGCAAGGCGCCCCATCGGTTCGTTCGCATCTATAAAGGACACGACCTGGCCTGGTACGACACGGAGCCCGCCGATCTCGCCGAGCACGGCATCCCGGACGACGCCTTCGTCGTCACCAGCGTTGCCAACTACCGCAAGCACAAAGGCATCGACGAGCTCGTCCAATCGATGCAGCACCTGCCGGCGGAGCTACCAATTCATCTGCTGCTCGTCGGTAAGATGGACTCGCCTGAGCTCGATGAGCGCGTCTCGGCCCTGCGCCATCCCGGGCGCGTGCACCGCATCGGCTATCGAACGGATGCGCCGGCCTTCGCGGCTGCGAGCGACGCTTTCGTGCTGTCGACGACAATCCCGGAAGGCCTGCCGCGCTCGGTCATCGAGGCCATGGCCTGCCGGCGCGCCTGCATCGTCACCGATTTCGGCGGGCAGGCCGAGCTCGTCGTCGACGGTGAGAGCGGCCTGCACGTGGCGCCCGGCGATCCGGCCGCGATCGCCCGAGCCGTCGTCAAACTCTTTCGGGACCCGGCGCTGCGTCAGCGTCTCGGACACGCCGCACGCGAGCGCATCGCGACGCATTTCAATATCGAGCAGACCGTCGCGCAGACACTCGCGCTGTATCGCGAGCTTCAGGCGGAACGTCGTGCAGCAGGCTGACTGTCTGGCCGATGCAGAACCAGCAGCTTACTCCGCTTCCCTGAGCTTGCGCATGATCCGGTCCTCGACCCACTGCTCGCTCCACCAGTCGATCGGCGTGATCGCGTAGCCGTTCAGGAGCATCGTGAAATGCAGGTGATCGCCGCCGGCGAGACCCGTCGAGCCGCTGCGGCCGAGCTGCTGGCCGCTGGTCACGGCATCGCCCGCGCTCACGTCGATGGACGACAAATGCGCGTAGAGCGACTGCAGGCCCATGCCGTGATCGATGATCACACAGTTGCCGTAGATGCCGAGCCAGCCGGCATGGACGATGCGGCCCGAATTTGCCGCCGTCACCGGAGCCGCCGCGGTCGATGCGAGATCGAACCCGAGGTGGGTCTGGTGATCGATAACCTCGCCGTTGTAGATGTATTCGCGCTGATCGGCGAAACCCGATTCGACGGCCGTGTTGATCAGCTGCCGGAACGGGCCGTCCCAGAGAATCTCCGGAGCGCTCTGCTCTGCCAGGGCCGCAATGTAGGCATCGTTCTCACGGCGCATGTCGCGGTTGATCGACACATAGGAGGCGAGCAGATCCGTCGGATCGTCGACCCGGAAATCCGGCGAGTTCTGCAGGATCGAGGGGACGACCTGCGACAGGAAGGAGTCGCTGACGTTGATCGTGCTCGATCGAAACTGCTTCGCGAACACCCGGTAATCGAAAGGCGAAGTGCTCTGGTTACCGAGCTCGTCGACGGCGAAGACCGTAATCGGCGTGGATCGATCCTGATCCCAGCTGAGCGCAAAGAACGCCACGTAGAGCGAGTCGTCGGCACCGGCGATCCCGGCACCCGCCGCAGGAAATCCCGGGAACTCGCGATCGCCCACCAAGACGCCGGTTTGCTCGGCAGCGGGCGAAACGCGGTAAACGACCATCTCGCTGCCGCCGTGGTTGATGTAATGGAACTGCGACTGCACGTTGATGATCGGCGGCCTGAGACGCACGTCGAAATCGTGCGTCGCCTCCGCT
>JASFSD010000235.1:0-5037 GCA_050114575.1 Gammaproteobacteria bacterium
TTTGACGGGCGCAGGAAACGTGCCTTCCTGAAACGGCGCGCGCATGCGTTCGTACTCGGAGGACGGCACGCGCCCGGCAAAAACGAGCGCCTCGGTTCCCCGGCTGATCGCGCTGTAATGTGTGCATACCTCGACCTCGCCGGGCCCCGGGTCAGCGACACGCTCCGGCCGGATCTCTCCTACACCGGGCGCGGCGATCCAGAAAGCGCGTGCATCCTCGTTCGACATCGGAGCATGCTTGCAAGCAAGTGCAGCTTATGCAAGCTTGCACTCATGCTTCACGCGATCTCACGCCGGACAGTCAGCAGGGGTATTCTGCTCAGCGGACTGGCGCTGACGAGTTTGACCGTGATGCTCGGCGTCGTCGCGAGCGCGCTGCTCGGGCTCGGCGCGGCTTACGTCTGGCGCGCAGTCATCGGATTCCTGATCGCGACGACGATTGTTTCTGCATTTGCCCTCAAAGCCGACGACCTCCGTGTATTCGGTGCGGCGAACCGACTGACACTGTTGCGCGTTTCGATGGTTGCGCTCGTGGCCGCGACACTCGGCGAAGATCCGAGCCTTGCATTGTCATGGACCATCGTCGCCTTCGTGACGCTTGCGCTGATTCTGGACGGTTTCGACGGCCGCATCGCGCGCCGGACGGGAACGAGCTCGGCATTCGGAGCCCGCTTCGACATGGAGACCGACGCCGCGTTGATCATGATCCTGTCGCTGCTTTGCTGGCAATTCGACAAAGCGGGAATCTGGATCCTGGCAGCCGGGGCCATGCGGTACGGCTTCGTTCTGGCCGGGCGTGTCCTGCCCTGGATGCGCTCTCCGTTACCTTACAGCCGGCGGCGCCAGGCCGTCTGCATCTGGCAATCGGGGCTGCTGCTCGGTGTGATTTCACCGGTGTTTCCCGTGCCGACAAGCGAAGTGCTGGCCGCCGGGACCCTGCTCATGCTCGGCGCATCGTTTGCCGTCGACGTACGCTGGCTCTGGCTGCACCGGCAATCGTCTCATGCTGCAGCCCCAGCGACTCGCTGACAGGCAGAAAAAGCTTAGAGCCTATCTTCGCCATCGCGGCGAAGGCGAAATCCTGTCAGGCGGATCTCAGGAGTCCAGGATCTTGTCTACGGCCTCGTTGCTGATTCGGCCGGAATCCTTGGTAGCGTCACCGAATGTATCGATGCTGCCCTTGAATTTCGCTCCCTTCTCGACCCCGATGCTCGAGGAGCTGATGTTGCCCTCGACCCTCGCCGAAGATTCGATGATCACCGACTCGGACCCGTGAATGTCGCCATTCACCGTGCCCTTGACCGTAACGCTTTTGCCGGCAACGGCGGCCTCGACGGTGCCATCGGTGCCGATGACGAGGTTCTGGCTCTTGTTGCTGACGGATCCTTCCAAACGGCCCTGAATCAGCAGATCTTCCGCCGCGACGAGATCGCCCTTGAGCTCGACAGACTTGCCGATAACCGAGAGGTTCGGTTTGGGCTTCGGTTTCGGAGCCTCTGGCTTCGACGCACTGACTTCCGGCTGCAGTTTCGGCTGTGCCGCACCCGTGGCCGGACTCTTAACGATGTTGCTTGAACCAGTTTCTTTCGAGCCAAACTTGCTGAACATTCGATTGCTCCGTAAGTGTCGCCAGCGGCGTTGCTGAGGACAGTCTACAGGCAAATAACGCCCACTGTGTTAAGTAAAATGTGACGTGCGTCACGCATCGGGAAAGTGGAATGCGCGACCTCTGATCGCGCACTCCACTGAGGTTCACAAAGCCCGCAGCTAGGCCTCGCCACACCAGAACGCTGTGACCTCTCCCATACCCGGGACGATGACAGTTACGGCATCGTCACCACCGTCGAAGTACTCGGGGTTCGTGCGATGCAGGCTCAGGACGGTCTGAAAGTCGACCATGCCCAGACCGACGACTTCGATGCCGTTCTTGGCTACGGCCGAGAGCAGCCCCAGCGTGCGTAGAGTTCCGATTCCGGCCTGCTGACACGCGATGCCTTCGGGCTTGCTGCCTTCGCCGGCGCCTTTCGGCGGGCCACCGGCCGATGCCGAGAGAGAAAGGGTTGCCATGGCCGTTCCGACCGCAAGCAGGCTGAGCCCCTTGACGATTCCTTTCGAACCTTTTGAGTTGTGCATGATGTTCCTTTGCTGTGCAACAATGACTACGACCATTGATTCGCAGTGGAACGGCGTTCGGATTCAGAACATCAGGCCGTTTCCGTGTGCTCCTCGAGAAATTCTTCGGCTGCCGCAAGAATGTGCGCCTTTCTCGACGCATCGAGCCGATCGAACGCTCGCGGCATCATCGAGAGCCTCGGGTTGGCGGCAAAGAACCCGCGATGCCTTTCGATGAAGCGCCAGTAAAGTCCGTCCAGGACATCGCACCAGCCGCCACGTTCGAAGTCACCCATCTTCAGGAGATAGTTGGAGCCGCAGATATAGGGCTTTGTCGCGAACACGCCTCCGTCACTGAAAAGCGCCATTCCAAAGACGTTCGGAGTCATGACCCAGTCTGCCGAATCGACGTACATTTCCATGAACCATCGATAAGCATGAGGCGGCGCAATCTCTGCCAGCGTCATCGCATTCCCGACGACCATGAGACGCGAGATATGATGGTCCCAACCAAAGTCCCAGGCATTGCGGATTGCCGAGTCGAGTGGAGCAATGCCCGTCTCCGCGCTGTACCAACTCTTGCACGCGATGCGCTCGTGGCTCCAGAAGTTCGACTGCTTCTGATCCGCTCCGAATTCACGATAGACCCCGCGTACGAATTCCCGCCAGCCGACAACCTGCCTCACGAAGCCTTCGAGACTGTTGAGTGGAACGTCACGATCCTGCGAGGCTCGCAGGGCCCTGCGCACGACCTCCTCCGGTGTGACTAGACCGAGATTCAGCATCGGGCTCAACACGCTGTGAAACAGCGTCCGCGAGCGAGTACTCAAGGCGTCCTCGTACGGTCCGAACAGGTCGAGACGGCTCGCAATGAAGTCGTCCAGCATTTCCAGCGACGCCTGACGGGTCACTGGCAACCAGAACGGACCGGATGCGCCGGGATGACGTGCGAAGTTGCCGTCTATCAGGCGCGCAACCTCTGCAACATGTGGCTGCTGCCCCGGCGACGGCAACGATGGCGGGACAACCGACTTCGGCAACCGCTTGCGGTTGTCGGAGTCGAAACTCCAGCGGCCGCCGACCGGCGATCCATCGGGCTCGAGCAGCAATCCGAGCCGCGTTCGCTCCGCCTGATAGAAATCCGCCATCCGGGGTTTGCGTACCCCCGCAACGTATTCGGCAAACCGGGAACGGCTGCAGAGAAACATGGGGCTCGCCTCGACCGAGACCCGGACCCGTTGCGAATTCGCCCAGCTCGCCAGTCGGACGGCAATCGCGTCGTCCTCGATCTCGAAGTGAGAGACACTATCGCAGGCAGACTCGCCCAGGGCCGCCGTAAGTTTCTCCTCGTACGAGCGGCGATCATCGAGACCCAGCCGCATGTAGCGCACCTCATAGCCTGAATTCTTGAGCGCGTCGGCGTAGTTACGCATCGCGGCGAGGAACAGGATCAGCTTCTGCTTGTGATGCGCGAAATCGGTGCACAGCGACAGATCTTCGGCCATGAACACGACTGTTCCGGCCTTTGACGGCAATTTTTCTAAGGGAAACAGCTGGTTACCCAGAATTATGCGGAGCGTGCGACTCACAGGAAGACTCGTCTGGCGGACCTGTGATGGTTATTCGCCTGCGGGCTTGTGCTGGTTTCGCTTTCCGCCCCCCCCGCTCGTGAATCCAATCGCTACCGATCGACGAAATCATTAGAGCGGCGCTGTGTAAGCAGCGGATGGGAAGCCACTGCCGAGCTGTTGGAGTCAACGGAGTGATATCGTACTTGCGCAACCGCAGCCTGCGTCCGTCCTTCGGGCCTTTGTCTCCCGCCGCAGCGATTGCCTGCCTGCTGTTGCCGGTCGAGAACGCAGCGGCACAGACCGAGGGCGACGCATTCGAGGGAGTCCGACTCTTCGAGCTTGCCTATTACGACGAGTTCGATCCCCTGACCGCGCTAGATATCGTCAACCGAACGCCCGGATTCAGCCTCGACGAAGACAACGGCGGCAGAGGGCTGTCGGGCGTGCGCTCGAATGTGCTGATCGACGGACGACGGCCACCACCCAAGGGCCAGTCGATCCGCCAGCTGCTCGACGAGATGCCCGTCGACGGCATCCAGCTGATCGAGCTCATCGACGCCGGCGCACGCCTCGACATCGACATGCAGGGCTTCGCCCAAGTCGTCAATGTCATCACGGTGACAGACAGACCCGCGTATTACGAGCTCATCACGGAATATCAGCATTCGGGAACCGGCGAAGTCAGACAGCAGAACGGATCGCGCACTGAAGTCGAGGCCATCGGCACGTTTTCCTGGCAGGCGCACGAATTCACGGTGCGCGGTGACACACAGTACTTCAGCAACGAGTCGCCCGCCGACCTCGTCTCTATCGACCCCGCCAATCCGGCACAACGTCTCTCGAGCGTCAGCCGCTTCAGCCGGGGCGATGACCGCGTCGAGCTCAACGCGCTCTTCGCCATCACCGACGAGTCGTCGCTAACCTTCAACGGCGAGATCCGCTTCGAAGAGATGTCGAATCTACCGATCGGAATCGATGCCGCCGACCTGACGAACACGACCGTGCAGAGCTTCGACCGCAATGAAGACTCGCAGGATTTCTCGGCCGAGTACCGCCGCCCCATCGGGTCGTCCGGGACACTTATGCTGGCTCTCGTGGATGCAGATTCCACGGACGAGTCCGAGTCACGCCTCAGCGACGGGGATTCACAGCGAGCCTCGCGGAACGAAAGAGAATCTGGCGAGACGGCAGCGCGGATCCGAATGACCCAGTCTCCGACCGACCGAATAACCATCAGAACGACGGCGTCGAGCGCGTTCAATTTCTTCGAAGGCGGTTTTCGCCTCTTCGCCAACGACATCGAGATTCCCGTTCAGGGTTCCGTCAACCGCGTCGAGGAGGATCGACGATCGGT
>JASFSD010000236.1:0-5014 GCA_050114575.1 Gammaproteobacteria bacterium
TCGGGTCAAACACGCCGCCAATCCAGCGCAGATTTTCCTCGTGCTGCTCGTGGCATCGATCGGCGATGGAGTCGAGGAACTCACAATAAGAATGCGGACCGCCAACGTCATCAGGCGGCCCGGCATCCTCGCCCGCAACGCACAGCGGTAGCGGGACGTCCTCGATCATGTCGGCGGGCGTCGTTTCGATGACGATGCGCAGCCGCCAGTCGTCTCAATGCAGGCCGGGCATCGGTGATGGTGGCCAGGGGCAGAATCGAACTGCCGACACGCGGATTTTCAGTCCGCTGCTCTACCAACTGAGCTACCTGGCCATTCAGGCACGCGCCGGCCGGAAATGCCGGGCCCGGTATTACACCGGGCAGGCTCGGCGTGAGTCAAGGCGCAATGCCCGGGACGTGACCCGGAAACGCCTGCGCCTTATTATCCGGGCGCATGAGCGAAAGCAAGCAGTACCCGCCGCCGCCCGGGCTCACCAAGTCGGCATGGATCGATCAGGCACGCTACGAGGAGCTCTATGCGGCTTCGATCGAAGACCCCGAAGCCTTCTGGCGCGAGCAGGCCGAGCGCGAGCTCGACTGGATCACGCCATTTACCAGGGTCAAGGACTGCTCCTTCGCCGCCGCCGACCTGCACATCCGCTGGTTCGAGGACGGCGAGCTCAACGTCGCCGCGAACTGCCTCGACCGGCATCTCGAAACGCGGGGCGATCAGACGGCGATCATCTGGGAAAGCGACGACGGCTCGGAAACCCGCCGCATCACCTATCGCGAGCTGCACGAGCAGGTCTGCCGATTTGCGAACGCTCTGAAGGCCGCGGGCGCGAAGAAAGGCGACCGCGTCACCATCTACATGCCGATGATCCCGGAAGCCGCCATGGCGATGCTGGCGTGCGCGCGCATCGGCGCCATTCACTCGGTCGTTTTCGGCGGATTTTCTCCCGAGGCACTCAAGGGCCGGATTGAAGACTGCGAGTCGAACCTCGTCATCACGGCGGACGAAGGATTGCGCGGGGGCAAGCACATTCCGCTCAAGGCCAACGTCGATACGGCGGTCGATTCACTGACAACGGGACACGTCGAAGCCGTCATCGTGGTCAAGGCGACGGGTGCCGACGTCAACTGGGTCGAGGGCCGCGACCACTGGTATCACGAGCTGACCGATGCCGCGTCGGCCGACTGCCCACCCGAGACGATGAACGCCGAGGATCCGCTCTACATCCTCTACACGTCGGGCTCTACCGGGAAGCCTAAGGGCGTGCTGCACACGAGCGGCGGCTACCTGCTCTACGTGACCATGACGTTCCGTTACATCTTCGATTACCACGACGGTGACACCTACTGGTGTGCGGCCGACATCGGCTGGGTGACGGGGCACAGCTACATCGTTTACGGGCCGCTCTCGAACGGCGCGACGATCGTCATGTACGAAGGCCTGCCGAACTGGCCCGATGCGAGCCGTATCTGGCAGATCGTCGACAAGTACGAGGTCGACATTCTCTACACGGCGCCGACTGCGATCCGGGCGCTGATGCGCGACGGCGACGAGCCCGTCAAAAAGACGTCGCGCAAGACGCTGCGGATACTCGGCTCGGTCGGCGAGCCGATCAATCCCGAAGCCTGGGAATGGTATTACCAGGTCGTCGGCGACGGACGCTGCCCCATCGTCGATACCTGGTGGCAGACGGAGACCGGCGGCATCCTGCTGACGCCGCTGCCGGGCGCCACCACGCTGAAGCCCGGCTGCGCAACCAAGCCGTTCTTCGGCATCGAGCCTGCGATCTGCGATCACGAGGGCAAAATTCGTGAAGGTGACGCAGTCGGCAACCTCTGCATGCTCGACAGCTGGCCGGGACAGATGCGAACCGTATACGGCGACCACCAGCGCTTCGTTGATACCTACTTCAGCCAGTTCCCGGGCAAGTACTTCTCGGGTGACGGCTGTCACCGCGATGCCGATGGCGACTACTGGATCACCGGGCGCGTCGACGACGTCATCAACGTCTCGGGCCACCGCATGGGCACGGCCGAGGTCGAGAGCGCGCTGGTCTCGCATACGAGCGTCGCTGAAGCGGCCGTCGTCGGTTTCCCGCACGACATCAAGGGCCAGGGCATCTATGCCTATGTCACGCTGATCGTCGGCGTCGATCCGACCGAGGAACTCCGGAAAGAGCTCAGGGACTGGGTCCGCAAGGAAATCGGCCCGATCGCAAGCCCCGATTTCATTCAGTGGGCGCCGGGGCTGCCGAAGACGCGCTCGGGCAAGATCATGCGGCGAATTCTGCGCAAGGTGGCGGCGAACGATTACGGCGAGCTCGGCGACACGTCGACGCTGGCCGATCCCGACGTCGTCGAAGATCTGATCGAGCACCGGATGAACCGGTGAGATCAAGAGGGGTCAGAGCCCTTTTCTTCGAAAAGGGCTCTGACCCCTCTTGACGCCGCTACTCCGGCATGAAGTCCGGCGGTGCCTCGGAGCCGTCGCCGAAAAAGAACTTCTCCATCTCCTGCTCGAGAAACTCGCGCGCCCGCGGCTCGATCGGCGACAGTCGATACTCGTTGATCAGCATCGTCTGGTGGCCGAGCCAGCGCTGCCAGCCCTCTTTCGACACGTTCTCGTAAATTCGCTGGCCGAGCTCGCCGGGATACGGCGGTCGGTCGAGACCTTCGGCCTCGGCACCCAGCAGCACGCAGTTGACGGTTCGACTCAATGCATTGACTCCGGATTGGGGATCGACTCCGACTGCGCGACTTCGCGCAGAATCTTGCCGATCGGGGCTGCCACACCCCCGGGCAGCGGCTGCGTCGAGTTATACCAGAGCCATCGCTCACCATCCATGACCCCCGCGCCGCCGGCTTCGACGGTGAGCCGGACGGGCCTGAGCGTGAGGTCGAAATGCGTGAACGCATGCTCGACCGGATCCAGAGTCTGTTGCGACTCGGGCAGAACGCCGAGGTAACGGCGGCACCAATCGCCGATCTCCTGACCCTCGGCCAGCTCCGGGAAGCTCAGCAGACCGCCCCATATGCCGGCCGGCGGCCGGCGTTCGAGCAGCGTTTCGCTGGATTCGTTCTGTACCACGAGCACTGTGACTTCACGCGCCCCGCGATTCGGCTTCTTGCGGGGATGCGGCAACTCGCGCTCGATCCCGAGCTGCCTTGCCTCGCAGTTATTTGAAACCGGGCATTCGCTGCAACGCGGCTGGCCCCGCGTGCAAACCGTCGCACCGAGATCCATGATTGCCTGCGTGTAGTCGGCAACCCGCGTTTCAGGTGTGTGCGCTTCGGCCAGGGCCCAGAGCTCGCGCGCAACGCCTGCGTGCCCCGAAGACCCTCGAACAGCATGGAACCTGGCCAGCACGCGCTTGCAGTTGCCATCGAGAATCGCGTGTCGCTGGTTCCCGGCAAGCGCGAGAATGGCGGCACCGGTCGAGCGCCCGATGCCGGGCAGCCGGAGCATGTCATCGAGATTGTCAGGCATCGTGCCACCGAGCTCGTCGTCGACGATCTTTGCCGCGCGGTGCAGATTGCGCGCGCGCGCGTAGTAGCCGAGACCGGACCAGAGCGCGAGAACGTCGTCGAGCGATCCGGCTGCAAGGTTCGTCACGTCGGGAAAACGGGCGATGAAGCGTTCGAAATACGGGATTACGGTGCCGACCTGAGTCTGCTGCAGCATGATCTCCGAAACCCAGACACGGTAAGGGCTGCGATCGATCTGCCAGGGCAGGTCGTGACGGCCGCAGGCACGGTGCCAGCGCAGCAGCCTGTCGGCGAATGAGTCCAGCTCGTGTGCCCTATTTGGCCGCCTCGACGGCCTGCGCCAGGCGCTCGATTCGATCGATGGCATGACCCCCGCCGCGTTTCAGGACTCGCTTGATGTACCAGGGGCCGATCACCGGCGGGACGCGGAAATCGGGCACCATCTCGAGCGTATACGTCATCCTCGTGCCGGACGCCTCGGCGACGAGATTCCATTCCGAAATGCTGCGCTTGAAGTCGCTGCGCTCGGGCAGCGTAACGGTCTTGATGTGCCCGGGCGACTCGGCCTCGAGCCGCTCGACGCGGGTCATGCTCTTGCAGTAGAACAGCAGGCAGCCTTCCATCCGCGTGAAGACGACAGGCGTGCCGTCGGGCAGCGGATCGAGATAGCCGTACTCCTTGTATACGCTCGATATCCGACCGAAACGCTCGTAATCGAGCAGCACGTCGAAGATCGCCTCGGGCGATGCATCGAGAAACGTCTCGGCGTACAGGCTGTAGGTTTCGTCTTCGCGCCCGACGTCGATCGAATTGATGGTCGCGGCCGAGGCCGCAATGGCAATCAGTGTGGCGCCCAGACAAAGCCCGAAGCGTGGACTCAGTGTCACCTGTCGAATAATCCCCGCAGTCTTTCTCGTGCCCGATCCTGTAACTCTTCGCGCACTTCGTCAACCGCCTCGTCGACCTCTTCCTCCACGGCCTGGCGCACGGCCTGGCTGAGAAGCGCCCCGACGTCGGGCAGCACGCGCGGCGAATCGAGCGTTCCCGTGATAGTGAGGGGTATCTGCCTGCCGGCGTACTCGGCGATGACGGGGTCCTGCCGCAGCGTCGGCCCGTCGACCAGGCCGGCGCGAGCGGTGAGATCGAGCTCGGTCGTCAGCAGGTCGATCGTGCCCGCCCCCGTCAGTGAAGCAAATGGCAGCGTCGCGCTGAACTCGTTGGTTGTCATTACGGCATCCTCGACCGGTCCGCCCACGGCGATGCGGTCGAATGGTGTCCGCGCCGGCCCATCCAGGGGCGGCACTTCGGGGCCCGTAATGCCGGCGCGAACCCGCATGATCTGGTGCCAGATGTCGACGCCGAGCAGCGCGCCATCGGTGATGGCGACCGATGCCGTGCCGTCGAGCCCACGCTTGATCTCGCCGACCCTGGCGCCGGTCGAGGCCAGGTTCAGTCCGACGCTGCCCGTTCCCTCGAGCGCTTCGGTCTTCAGATAGTCGCGCCCGACTCCGGCCATGTCGACGCTGGTCAGATCC
>JASFSD010000237.1:0-4985 GCA_050114575.1 Gammaproteobacteria bacterium
GCCGTGACTTCCTCCGTCGTCAGCGCACGCATCTCCTCGAGCGTGCTCAAACCCGCCTGCTCTGCCGCCCTGGCGCCGGCCTGCTCCTGGGCGGCCAGCGTCGCGTTCCGGCCATTGGGCGAGGCGCCCCCACCCATGATGCTCTGAGCAATTGCGCGGTGAAACAGGCCCTCGGTCAATGGTGACGTCATCAACGACGTGATGGCCATTGCGCCTGCCGATTGGCCGAAGATCGTGACGTTGTCCGGGTTGCCGCCGAAAGCACCGATGTTGCGCTGCACCCACTCGAGCGTCGCCACCATGTCCAGAATGCCGTAATTACCCGAGCTGTCGCGCTCCGATTCGGCTGTCAATGCCGGATGGGCGAGAAACCCGAACGGTCCGAGCCGGTAATTCATCGTCACGACGACTGCGTCACGCTCGGCCAGTGCCGTCCCGTCGTAGAGCGGCGGTGCGCCACCGCCGTCGGTGAATGCGCCGCCGTAAAAGAAGACCATGACGGGCAGATCGTCCGAGGCCGACTCGGCCGGAGTCCAGACGTTGAGATAAAGACAATCCTCGCTCAGCGGCGGCGACCCATCCATGTTAGCGATGTTGATGTACCGGGGGCGCGTGTCCGCCTGAATACAGACGTTACCGAACTCGCTGGCGTCGCGAACGCCATCCCAGGGCTCGACGGGCTGGGGTTCCCGCCAGCGATTCTCGCCCACCGGAGGCGCGGCAAACGGCAGGCCACGGAAACTCCGCACGCCCGTCGCGGAAACTACGTTGCTGGACACGACGCCCGAGTCGAGCTGTACTTCATTGCCGATCGGCGCCTCGCAGGCAACCGTCAATGCAAAAATTCCGGTGAGTAAGCCCGCCCGCAAGAGTGTGTTTGACCCCGTCATCGTGTATTCCTCCATCGATCAGTCTGAGCCGTCGAGCCCGCGCTCGTAGCGAGACGTCTCGATAAAATTTCGCACCGCCGTGTTGTCCTCGTGACACGCGTATTCGAAGAACCGGTATTCGGGATCGAGAATCATCGGATAGCTGATGGTCCACTTGTCGTTCAGAATTTCCGGGTCCTCGATCGTCATCTCGTACTCGATACGGTCGTCTGCGACTCGCGTGAACCGTTCGATCGTGCGCATGCCGGTCGTCGAGGGGATGTCGCCGCCGCGCGGCGCGCCGGGGACACCGACGATGATCATGTTGACCTCGCCATTGAAGTTCGTCGTCTCGACAACGAGTGTCGGGCCATCCCAGTATCCTCTCGACGAGCCGAGCCACTGCCGGATCGACGGGTCGAGCCCCGGACGGCCATCGATCGGCACGATTCTCGATTCGTGAATCATCTCGGTGTCGATGACGACGAAGCCCGGAGACTGAACGATACGAATGCCGTTGTTGTAGTTGTACGGCAGCATCGAGCTCGGCAGGCCGCGCGTAATGCAGCGGTCCCAGGGGTCGAAGTCTTCAGTCGGTGAGTCGAACACCTGGCGTCCGAAGTCATCGCTGCCGAACAGCGGCCGCAATGCCTCGCCCTGCGCCGTAAGCCCGGGAAACTGACCGTCTTCGGGGTAGGAGATCAACGAAGTCAGCTCGATGGCCGCCACGGACTGCGTCGTTTCCGCCCAGTGGCCCATGCCCATGCGGCCGCTGTCTATCTCGCCCTGGTAGTTTGCCTCGCGCCGATCGAGGCTGGCCTGGGCCCGCGCAATCTCCTCTTCGTTCCGCAGGCGGCGGTTGCCGAACTGCTCCGGTCGCTGCAGCGGTGTACTGAACAGATGCATGATCGGCCACATGCCCTGCAGATCCGGGTCACCCCATTCTGTCACCGGATGCGCTGAGCCGTCGGGATACGTCAGATCCTCGGACGACGATTGGGCCCGGACCAGGCCGGTTGCAAGTGTCGCAGCGGCGAGCGCCAGCACGACACTCTTGCGCGTCCTCAGTGGACTCTCGGTCACGTTCATTCCTCCAGCGGTTCCCCGGACGGCGTCAGACCGCGCTCGTAACGCGAGGTCTCGATAAAGTTGCGGACGGCCGTGTTGTCCTCGTGACAGGCGTACTCGAAGAACTGATAAGACGGGTCCAGCACCATGGGATACGTCACCGACCAGCGATCCGTCAGGACCTCGGGGTCTTCGATCGTAATCTCGTAACGCATGTCGGTGTCGCTCAAGCGCGTAAACCGCTCCGTGGTTCGCATGTTCGTCGTCGAAGGCGTGTCGCCCTGCGGTGCGCCCGGCGTGCCCACGTTGGTCATGCCGACCTCGCCGTTATAGTTTGTCGTCTCGACCACGAGCGTGGCACCGTCCCAGTAGCCGCGTGGCTCACCCATCCATTGTTTGATGTCCGAATCCAGCGGGGGACGGCCGTCGATCGGCACGATGCGGGATTCGTGAATCATTTCCAGATCGATGACGACATAGCCCGGCGACTGCAGGATCCGGATACCGTTGTTGTAATTGAACGGCAGCATCGAGTTCGGCATACCACGCGTGATGCACCGGTCCCAGGTATCGAAATCGTCCTGTGGGCTGTCGAAACCCTCGCCGCTGCGCTCCGTGCTCCAGCTGCTGCCGAAACTCGGACGCAGGTCTTCGCCGCGAGCTGTCAAAGCCGGGAAGCGGCCATCGGGTGGGTAAGAGATCAACGAAGTCAGGCGAGCCGCGTCGACGGTTCTGGTCGCTTCCGCCCAGTGGCCCATGCCCATCTGGTTGCTCGAGATCTCCTCCTGATAGCGTTCCTCGCGAGCGGCCAGGCGCTCCTGGGTCGCTTCGTACTCCTCGTCCGTCAGCAACTGGCGATCGCCATACTGCGGGTTTCGCTGCAGCGGTGTGCTGATCAGATGCATGATCGGCCACGTGCCCTGAAGATCGGGGTCCCCCCAGGACGTTACTGGATGCGGTGATCCGTCCGGATAACTGAGGGCAACAGCAGCTGCAGTGCCTGCAGCGTCGCCCGCAGACGCATCCCCGAGCGTGGATTCGGCAGAATCGTCGGCACCCGAGCAGGCGACGAGAGCCGCCCCGGACACAATCAAACCCAGCGCCAGTATTCGCTTGTCCATGATACCCCTCCGAGAGATTCCTAGCTCGATAGCTCTGATGAGTTGGTGGGCCGGAGTATACGGTTTCGACCGTCTGACGGTCGAGTTGGCGGCATCTAAAGTTATCTCGGCTGCGCTGGGAACGACTGCCTCGTCGGTGTATCGTAGGCGCCCGTTTCAAGTGATCGAAATGCCCGGGATTCAACAATGATCAGACGTAACAAGGCTGCTCTGGCTTCGGCGATAGCCATCGCTCTCGGTTCTGCCAGCCTGACGGCCGAGGCGCAGAAACAGGCGACGCCGGACGCGGACTGGCGCTCGATCCATCGTGACCTGACGGCCACCCGTTTCTCCCCTCTCGATCAGATCAACACCGCAAACGTCGGCAATCTCGAATTGATCTGGAGCTATCAGCTCGCCGGTTCCTCGACGGCCGTGCCGATCGTCATCGACGGCGTCATGTACGTGCCGAACGGCGGGCAGATCGTAGCCCTCGACGGCGACAGCGGGAAGGAAATCTGGGTCACGGAGCTCGCACCCGGCGGCGCAGACCGAGGGCGAGGCGCTGGAGGCCGCGGCGGTGGTGGGCCACGCGCTTCGTCCCGCGGCGTGAGCTACTGGCCCGGTGACGCCGACCACGAGCCTCGGATCATGTTCATGACAGGCGCCGAGATGTGGGCGCTCGATGCGGCAACCGGGGAACCTGTCTCCAGTTTCGGCCGTGACGGCCGAATCGAAGTTGGCGTCTCTTATAACGGCACACCGACGATCTTCAACAACATCGCAATCATCGGCGCGGCCAGTCTCGAGCTGCCGCAGGGCCCGGTCGGGAATCCGCGCGCCTTCGATGTACTCACGGGCGAGAAGCTCTGGGAATTCTGGACCGTGCCGCGGCCCGGCCAACCCTACAACGAAACCTGGGGCGACGGCTGGGAAGGCCGTGGCGGGACCAACATGTGGGGTTTCGCAGCGGCCATCGACGCCGATCTCGGCATCGCATATCTGCCGATCGCGGGTCCCGCACCCAACTACTACGGCGGTGGCCGGCCCGGCACTAATCTGTTCGGCAATTCGATCGTCGCCGTCGACGTGGAGTCCGGCGAGTATCGCTGGCACTTTCAGACCGTCCATCACGATCTGTGGGACGTCGACATGGCGTTTGCCGGTGGGCTGTTCGAGATCGAGCGCGATGGCGAAACGCATCCCGCCATAGCCAATGTCGGCAAGTCGAGCTACATGTTCATCCTCGACCGCGAAACGGGCGAGCCGATCATTCCGGTCGAGGAGCGCCCCGTGCCCGCGGGCAACGTGCCGGGCGAATGGTATTCACCCACGCAGCCGTTCCCCGTCGCACCGCCGCCCCTGTCCCGCGTCAGCTTCGATCCCGACACCGACATCGTCACGGCCGAAGACACGAGTGAGGCGCATCGTCAGGCCTGCATCGACTTCATGGAACGCAGCGGCGGTTTTTACAACGCGGGGCCGTTCACTCCATTCCAGTACAAGCCACCCGGCGCGGAACCGAAGTCGACGATTCAGTTCCCTGGCGGCACCGGCGGCGTGAACTGGGGCGGTCCGGCCGTGGACCCGGTGAACGGCATCATCTATGCAAACTCTCAGGAGACCTCGCTGGTCGGCTGGGTCGAAGACAAGGACCCGGACGTCACCTACAGCTTCGAAGCCGCGGGCTCCACACAGCCATTCGATCGAGCCAGCATTCTCGGCGTCGGACCGTTCTTCTCGTTCAACGCGCCGCTGAGTGGCGAGTTCGACGAAAACGGCCGGGGAATCGGGCCGAGCCTCCCGTGTCAGCGCCCGCCTTGGGGCCGCCTGAACGCGGTCGATGCGAGCACGGGCGAGATTCTCTGGCAGGTGCCGCTGGGACTCAACGAGAATCTGCCCGAAGGCAAGCAGCTCGTCGGCAACTCCGGCAGCGCCGGCCCGAGCG
>JASFSD010000238.1:0-4984 GCA_050114575.1 Gammaproteobacteria bacterium
CGTCGAAGTCGGCCAGCGCCTGATGAAAAGTGCCGAGGATGCGGCCGGCTTCGTGCGCCGTTGTGTCGCTCGCGAGCATCTCCGAGGTCTCGCCTGGGATGCGAGTCATCAGCCGCCAGACCTCGCCGCCCACCGTGGCGCGATTGGCGCCCTCGATTGTTCTGAGGAGTCGCGGCGTCGTCAGTCCCTTGCTGCGCAGGTGACGGGTGACGGCGTCGATGTCGTCGTTGACCTCGGGCGGGAAGATCGAGCTGACTCGCTGCAGAATGCAGGCCGTGCCGTCGGCAGTGAGTGCCGAATAGGTCTCGTTGATCAAGCCGATGGCGAGGCGCTCGATGGAATCGGGTTCTAGCGCGTAGCGCTCGATGACGGCTCGCGGTGGCCCTGAAGTCTGTGTCACCGCGCAATGATAGCGCGGTCGTTTGTCAGATCTGCGGCCCGCCGAAGCTCTTCAGAATTCTGCCGGTAGACTCGGCGCACTCGTCATCGGTCAGCACGCCTTCATTGCATAGGCGGTAGTGCTCCCGCATCTCGGCACGCAGATAGACGGCCGTCTCCTCGTGCACGGATTGCGCCGCGTCGGCGATCGCTTCGATCAGCTTGGGAACGACTTTCTGGAATTTGCCGATCGTGCCGAGCCCGGCCGTCAGGGAGATGGCATCGGCACGGCCATGAAGTGTCTCGAAGACGATTTTCTCGTGGCTCTGGTCAAACGAGAACCAGAGCCCCGCAAGCGTCGCCGCGGCAGCGGTGATTGCGGTCGGGACCGTATAGATCGCGAGCCATCCCAGCGCCGCCGGTACCGCGGCCAATGTTGCCAGGGCCGCCATGACTCCCGTGACCTTGAGCAGATCGACGGGATAGAACCGCTGCATGTTGGGCACGGCGTCGATGTAGCGCAGGTTGATCCGGTCGAGGTGCGGCTCCTTGCCGCTTCGCGATGTCTCGATGTCGAGCCAGCCCTCGGCATAGAGCCTGAGGGTCGTCTGCCGGCGACGAACCGAGTCCCGGATCACGATCTCGTCGCGCAATTCGCGCGGATCCTGGCCTCCGGGAAAGTCCGGGTAGACCCTCGGATGCTCGACGGTGACGTCCTCGAGCACGCAGTGCTCGGCGTCCGTGAAATCGTGAATCTCGGGTTGAGACGGATCGGCCATGCCGCCATCGTAGTGACTGCACGGCGGCCAGACCGTGATCCTACTCACAGATGCGCGTCAGAATGCTCCGAGCGGGATCGGTTGACCATTGGCCATTGCAGTGCCGTTCGAGAACTCGATCGAGGTCGAATAGCGCTCGCCGTCATCGACGAGCATGCCCTGTGCGACGAGCACGGTGAACTGCGCCTCGGCCATGGCGGCCGCTTGTTCCGGAGTCATCTGCCCCGCGCCCGGGCCCGCTATGGCCGCGAGCTGCTGGCCCATGGCCATGCCCGCCAGGTGCGCCGCGAGAGCCTTGGAGACGCTCATCTCGAGCTCGGCGCTGACCGCCTGGATCGCGAACATCGGGTTGACGAGCTCCGTGAAGCTCCCCGTCGGCAAGGCGCTGGAATCGATCGAGATCATCGCCCTGCCATCGAAATCGCCCTGGCTCATGCTGAACCGCGCGGGCTCGAGTGAGATGACCGGGTCGCCCGCGACGATCTGGTCGAGAATCGGCGATAGCAGCGCGAGCAGCTGCTCGTCGCTGACATCGAGCGGCATGTTGGCCGCAAAGTCCTGCAGCTCCAGCAGCGCCTGACCATCGAGATGCCGCGCGCTGATGCCGATCTCGGCGTCGCTGACTGCGAAAACATCGGCGACTGTGACACTGACCGCGCCGTACACGACTGACGCGTCGATATGGGTGCCCGCGTCGTTTTCATCCGAGGCAATTGTCATCAGCAGATCGTCTGCCGAGAACATGGGATCGGCGCCGAGCAGCGGATTGGTGGCGGTGATGCTCGCGATAGAAAACTCGCCATCGGCGAGCGCAATCTTGTCCGGACGGTAGTCGTAGTCGTACTCGAATGCGAGCGACTCGAGGATCGCGCTGAAGAAGGGGCTCTGCAGCGAGAGGTTGTCCGTCATCGCCTCGAGCTCGGTGTCGCCGTTGCGAATGCGCCCGGAGTAGTTGAGCCCCGAGAACGAGTAGCTCAGGTCTTCGAACGCACTCTCGGCGGCCGGAATCTCGCCTTCGAAGCGGAACCCGGTGCCGAACCCGGCACGGCCGCGGAATTCGAAGAGATACGGCAGGCCAAGCAGGTTTTCGGCCACAGCCACCATCGGCGATTCAGGGTCGATGTAGGCTCTGACCGAGGCCGTGCCGACACCGAATCCACCATTGGTCAGCACCGGCCCGTGGGACACTTCGACGATGACGGGGATCTCGAACCCCTGGAGCATGGCGGCCATCGGCAGGCTCGGATCCCCGACCGGGAACTGCTCGAAAAAGGAGTCGGCGAGGCCGAACCGGATCCTGGCCGTCGCGTCGAACCAGTTACGCTCATAGCTCTCGACACTGGCCGAGATCGAGGGGTTCTGATCGTAGATCGCGATCTGCTCGCGCAATCCGTCTTCGGTGAAGCTGCCGATCGCGTAGGGCGACAGCACGAGCAGCAGGGCGATGCCGACTGCGACCAGCGGTGCCGGTTTGAACATGGCGCTAGCTCCTTAATTCAGGGACTGTTGCAGCGAATCCAGAAACCGGGAGAAGAGCTTATGCTCTATAGCAATGAAGGAGTCGATTCTGGCGTCACTCAATTCGCCAGTATGCTCGAGCTGCTCGGCCATTGCCGTGAGATGGTTCTGTTCTTCGCCAAGCAATCGCTTCAGCGAGAGTGAGTGATCGACGCGCTTGAGAGCGTGCTGATAGAGCGAATAGAACCAGACCGCGCGGAACTCGATGATCATCGACATATACAAGTAGGTGGCGGTGACGCTCTGCTCCGTTTCGAGTCGGCGGATCATTGCGGCTTCGAGACGCTGAAAATACATTCGCGCGGAAGGGGCCTCGAGCAGGTCGGTGGGGGTGTATTCGAGAGAATGGCCGGCCGCCTTTTCGGCCTGACGCTTCATGAAATAGGCGTGGTGGCATTCTTCGGCCAGATGCCGCAGCGTGGCCTGATCGATGGTGCTTCCGTGCTGTGTCGCCATTATCTTCTGGCTGCCCATATGCTCGAGCATCGAGAGCGTGTTCATGAGCTTCGGATGGAGCTCGCTGCTCGCCACGATTCGATTGAGCACCGATCGGGCTTTGAGGTCGAGATCGGCATTCAGGCTCTCGAAGCGGGATTGGGCCTCTTCGAGCCGGGGCTGATCGCTGTGTATGCGTTGAGAATCGAGCATCCGCGCAGTGTATACGAATGCCGCAGCGCCCGTTACGATAGGCGGGCATGACATCCCCGATAAGAAAGGTCACAGGCGGCTGCTTTTGCGGTCAGGTCCGGTTCGAGTACGAGCCGGAGTACCTCGCATATCGCTACTGCTTCTGCTCGCGCTGCCGCAAGGTTCGCGGCACGGCGCATGCGGCCAATATCTTCGTTCCCGAAGCCGCGTTCAGCTGGGTTCAGGGTGAAGAGGGCGTTAAGCGTTTCGATCTCGAGGGCGCGCGCTTCGGCAACTGCTTCTGCGGCACCTGCGGCTCGCCGGTGCCGCGTCAGGCGCTTGCCGGCAAGGCCTACCTGATTCCGGCAGGCACGGTCGATTCCGACCCCGGGATTGCGCCGGAAGGCGCAATATTCTGGGATTCGCGCGCCGACTGGCTGCCGCCGGCCGATGAGCTCGAGAAGTTCAGCGAGTACGAGTAACCCCGGCACATCGATCGCGTGAGCTGACTGAGGTCGCGCTCGATCAGGTCAGAGTGCAGGCAGGGTGCACGAAGGTCAGCGTTCCTTCTCCAGCGTGTCACGCAAGGAAGCGATTTCGAGCCGCAGCGCCCTGAGTTCCTCGCGCACGGCGGCATCGCCCTCGGCCTCCTCGGCAAATTCGACTTCGATACGCGCCTGGATCGAGCTCACCACAACGCCGACGACGAGGTTCAGCACCAGAAAAGTCGCTATCAGGATGTAGCCGATGAAGAAGACCCAGGCCCATGGGTAAACCTCCATCACATCCTTAGCGATGTCGGACCAACCTTCGAGAGTCAGGGTTTGAAAGAGCGAGTACAGGCTCAGCCCGAAGTGGCCGAAGAACTCGGGCGACGCATCGCGAAACAGGCTCGTTGCCATGACGGCCGCGATATACAGCACCAGCAGCAACAGGAACAGGACGGACGCGATGCCGGGCACGGCCCCCAGAAGGCCCTCGACAACACGCCTGAGGCTCGGAACCGTCGAGACGAGACGCATTGCCCGCAGGATTCTCAGCGACCGGATGACCTGAAACGGGCCCGAGGGAGCGATCAGCGCCGCGGCAACGATGACGAAGTCGAAGTTGTTCCAGGCGCCGCGGAAGAAGCTCAGGCGATACGCGGCGATCCGCAAGAGCAGCTCGATTACGAACAGGCCGAGGATCATCTGATTCGCAATGGCGATAAATCGACGAATATTTTCCGGCAGTGTGCGTGCCGTCTCGACGCCGAGCAGCACCGCGCTCAGGATGATCAGAGCGAGAACGGCGCCTCTGAATCTCGGGTGTTCGACGAGACTCATGAGCCGCGGGATGGGCCGGGAAGTAACGGTGGCTTCGGTCATATCGCGTTGTGGCCCATTTTACGAAGAAAAGAGTGCCGATGAGGGTGGCTCTTCTATCGCTGTTCGAAGCACTCGTGGTGCCATTCTCCCCAGCATCCGGGCACTCCTATATAATTCCGGGCGCAGCCGAGGTGAATTCTATTAGACCGGCAGAGTCTTGTGGCCTGCTGAATCCGACTAGACGCCTTTAGGATGTCGATAATTTCAAAGCCGCGCCCGTAGCTCAGCTGGATAGAGTACCTGGCTTCGAACCAGGTGGTCGGGAGTTCGAATCTCTCCGGGCGCGCCATCTTGTCTGGGGGTGCTTTCCGGGCA
>JASFSD010000239.1:0-4983 GCA_050114575.1 Gammaproteobacteria bacterium
TTCCTACGCCAAGGCGTTCTCCATCAACCCGAACTTCGCACCGGCCGCGCTCGGCCTCGGGCAGGTCTGCTACGACCTCGGACGATCGGAAGAAGCGCTGCGATACCTCGAGCAGTCGCTGCAGGCGGATCCGGCCAATGCCGATGCACTTTGCTGCTGCGGCCAGGCTCTGAGCGACCTCGGTCACCTGGAGCTCGCTCTGCAGTTCATGCGCAGGGCGATCGAAACGGCGCCCAGCGAGCGCCGCTACACGCTTGCTGCAATCGACGTCCTGCATGCCATCGAGTTTAAAGCGGAAAATGCATGGTACGAGCAGTTCCTCATCGAGTGCCTCGATGCACCACACCTGCCTCACGACGCGCTCACCAACGTGGCGACGTCGATGCTGTGGGTCAAGCCCGCCGTGCGAGAGGCCCTGGAGGCGACACAGCTGGATCCGTCTCATCTCGAAGCACTGGCACGAGAGCCTTTG
This sequence comes from Gammaproteobacteria bacterium, assembly GCA_050114575.1. GTDB lineage: Bacteria > Pseudomonadota > Gammaproteobacteria > Steroidobacterales > Rariloculaceae > DATCZB01. Next base: position 473 of record JASFSD010000239.1, read on the forward strand.
CTGGTGCGCCTGTTGTCCAGGGCGATCGGGCGCAATTGGGCATTCGAGCAATTCGTCGTGAAGCTGCGGGCGGCACTCGCTCGTCTACGCAGCGACGAACACCTGGCGCTGATGGCTGCCGTCGCCGAACAGGCGTTCAACGCAGGCTACGTTCAGTATCAGTCCGTTGCCGAGGTCGAGCTGGAGCGGGAACTATTGCAAAAGAAGGTGACTTCGCTGACGCCCGTTGAGCTCGTGACAATTGCGTTCTATCGGCCGCTGGTCGATGTTCCGGGCGCATCGGAACTGACTGATCGCCCTGACTCTCCCGAGGCCCTGGATCGCGTCGTCGAGAGAACATTGCGAGAGCCGATGCGCGAGCGGGAGATCGAGCCAGGCATCCCGGCATTGACGCGCATTCAGACTGACGTCTCGCGCCGCGTGCAGGCGCAATACGAGGAACACCCCTATCCACGCTGGATTGCGACGCAATCCGTAGAGGGCAGCCCGCGCCCGCTGGTGCAAGATATTGCACAGAACGCTCTGAACTTCGAAAACCCTGCATGGCCGGAGCGGCCGAAGGTGCTCGTCCCCGGATGCGGTACCGGATATCACCCCTTGCTGCTCGCTCGCAAACATCCTGAAACGGATGTCCTGGCCGTCGATCTCAGCCGCACGAGCCTCGCTTACGCAATTCGCAAGCAGGAGGAACTGGAGGTGGAGAACGTTCGGTTCTGCCAGGCAGACGTGCTTGCTCTGGGCGAGCTGAACGATCGCTTCGACTATATCGATTGCTCCGGCGTGCTGCATCACCTGGCGTCGCCGCTGGAGGGATGGCGCGTTTTGACGGATCTGCTCGAGCCCGGCGGCGTCATGCGCATCGGGCTCTACAGCGAGCTCGCGCGAAAAACGATCGTGGCGGCGCGCGATAGGGTCGAGGCATTAGGCATCGAGAGCACGCCTTCGGCGATCAGAGACTTTCGCCGCCGGATCATGACCGACCTCGCGCTGTCGGAGCTTCGAAGCCTGGCCGAGACTACGGCGGATTTCTTCAGCATGGGTGGTATCCGGGACCTGATTTTTCACGTCCAGGAGCGTCGCTTCGACCTTCCCACCATCAAGCAGAATCTTGCGGAACTGGAGCTTCGGTTCGGCGGCTTCCTGCTCCACGACCGCGACGTCGTTCGGCAATTCCATGCGATCCATCCAACCAGCTCGGAGTGGCTGGATCTCGACTGCTGGTCGGAATTCGAAAGACAGCACCCGAACACGTTCTACCGGATGTACCAGTTCTACTGCTTGAAGCCTGTCCAAGCAGTCGACGCACCGACAGATCCGAGAGCCTGACTGCTCCGCCGGACGACGGACCGATGTCCCGCAGTAACCGCCCGACCTGCAGGCTCGAACGCCTTGCAGCCACGCCGCTGCCGGTCGGGAGCGTTCTCCAGCCGCCTCGAATGTGGCATATTGAGGAGGGGCCCGGACGAGTCAGATCATGAGAACACTCAAAAGTCACTTCGCTGTAATCGTCATTGGCGGTTTGTTCTGCCTGCCGGCAGCGGCGCATCACTCCTTTACCATGTTCGACCAGACCACCAAGGTCGAGATCCAGGGCGTCGTTGCAGAAGTCCAGTGGACCAACCCGCATGTCTGGGTCGAAGTGGATGTTCCTGGGCCAGGCGGCGAGACGGAACGCTGGGGCGTCGAATTCACCAGCCGTGTTCATCTGACGCGTCGCGGCTGGACCCGCACGACGCTGAACCCCGGTGACGAGGTCACTTTTTCGCTGAGCCCGTATCGCGATGGCCGGCCCGGCGGCCGATTCTGGTGGGTTACGCTGCCGACCGGCGAAACGCTTAGAGACCCGGGCGCGCAGCGCGAGTACGAGGCATCGATCGGTGCGACGGAACGATCGGTCGACCCCGCCTCGCAACCTCAGGACGACCGCGACGCGCGCCGGGCAGCGGCATTTCAGGTCGACCGCTCGCGGTTCAGCTACGCCGCGCTCGATGAGTTGCCGGATCTGGGCGGCATCTGGCATCCGGCATTCGGCGCCACGGGCGGAACGGAACCGAAGCTAAAGGGCGACTACCTGGCAGCCTACGAGGCATATTCGGAAGCCGCGGCCGCGGATCCAGGATTCGAGCAGGTGGGCCGGGGATCCAATTGCGAGCCACTCGGCATGCCCGGCATGATGACCATGCCGTACAGTCTGGAGTTTCTTGTCACACCCGGCAAGATCACCGTGCAGCAGGAAGCACTGATGCAGCTGCGTCGGATCTTCATGGATGGCAGAGCGTTGCCGAGCAATCCCGACCCGACGTACTTCGGCTACTCGGTCGGGCGCTGGGAAGGCGACGTTTTGGTCGTCGAGACCGTCGGAACGCGGCCCGGCCAGCGGCTCGGGCGTCAGGGTATCACCAACGGCCCGCGTCTCAAGATCACCGAGCGCATCTACCTCGACGAGCAGAACGCCGATGTGCTGCATCTGGATTTCACCTACGAAGATCCGGACGCACTGGCGGAACCGTGGATTCAGACCCATACGTTCCGGCGTGACGAGGAATGGGAAATGCTCGAATACGTCTGCGCCGAGAACGACCGTCACCCGGTCAATGCGTCGGGTGCCTCCGAAGCCCAACTCAACAACTGAGTCTCAGGACGCCGGCTGAGCCGCAGGACGCCCGCCGGCTCTAGATATCGAGCAGCCCCGTGCTGTCGCCGATACCGGATTCGTGCACGCCGAGCAGATCGAGCGCGCTCAGAAGCAGGTTGGCCATCGGAGTATGTGCCGGGTGACGCAGATGCCGCCCGCCCTCGAGCCGACCGCTTGCGCCGCCGGCGAGCACAACGGGCAGCGGATCGAAATTGTGCTCGTTGCCATCGCTCAGGCTGCTGCCGTAGAGGATCAGTGAATTGTCCAGCAGGCTGCCGTCGCCATCGGGCGTTGCGGCCAGCTTGGCCAGGAAGTTCGCAAGCATCCCGACGTGATAGTTGTTGATCACTGCGAACGCATCCATGTTCTTGCGTTCGTTCGAGTGGTGCGAGGCGTTGTGGAAACCCTCCCGGATTCCACTGCCCGGATAGATCGCATTGCTGTTTTCCCGCGCCAGCATCAACGTCGAAATGCGCGTGATCTCGGAGCGGAAAGCCAGCACTTGCAGGTCGAACATCAAATCCAGATGTTCTTCGAAGCTGGGCGGAATGCCAACCGGCGCATCAGGCAGATCGAGGTTCCCCGTCAGTTTGCTGTCGACGAGGTGCACGCGTCGCTCGACCTCGCGCACCTGCTCCAGATAGTCGCCGAGCCGGCTCCGGTCGGCAGCGGGCAAGGCCCGATTCAGGCCCGCGACCTGCTCGCCGAGCGAGTCGAGCAGGCTCTTTGCCTGCTCGCGCCGCTCGCGACGCTCCGCATCGGTGCTGCCGTCACCGAACAGCCGCTCGAATACGATCTGCGGATTGTTCTCCATGGGCAGCGGCAACGTTGGCGTTTGCCACGACAATGTGTTGCGGTAGGCACACGTGAAATCGGCGTCGCAGTTGAGCCCCACCGGCTCGATCGAGAGCTCGATCGACGGCAGCGGCGTATCCTGACCAATTCGAGCAGCGGCGGCTTGATCGACCGTCGTGCCGACGAGCGCATGATCGCCTTTGACCGGATGCGCGCCGCTGAGGAATACGGCTGCGGCCCGTACGTGATTCTCGGCGCCGCCCGTGTCTTCGCCGTCCCATGGCGCCACGGGCGCATGCGCGAGGTCGCTGATCACATTGACGCGCTGCCGAAACGGCTCGAGCGGTTTCAGTATCTCGGAAAACTCGAAGCCCTTGCCTGCTTCCGCCGGCGTCCATTTGTCCATGGTCGCGCCGTGCGGGATATAGATGCTCGCGAATCGGCTTTGCGGCCGGGCCGCCGTCTGCGCGAGCGCCGTTCCGGCGGGTACCATCGAGTCGAGCAGCGGCAGTGCAACGGCCGCACCCGCCCCTCTCAGCAGCGTTCTTCGGGAAAGGCACTTCCTGGCGATATACATGCGACTCAACCTCCTCCAGAGGCAAGCTCCGGAGCGGCTTTCTCCCGCATCCGGAACGGCACGCTTTCGACTATACCAAGAATGAGGCTGCTGAACCGGTAATCGTCGGCGGCCGCGTCGCGCACGACCTGTCTGATGACGGGCATATCCGACGCTTCTGCGGCTCTGCCGAGGGCATACGTCAGCAGTTTCTCGGCGGCGTGGGTTGCGAAGAGCTCGCGGCGGCTCAGCAATGCCTCTCGCAAGCCCGCGGCGCCTGAAATCTCCGAGCCGTCCCACAGCGTTGCCGTCGAATCGACGGGCTCGCCATTGTCCTGCTCTCTCCACTCGCCGATGAGGTCGAAGTTTTCCAGCGCAAACCCGAGGGGATCGATCAATGCGTGGCAGGAGGCACAACCGGGATCGGACCGATGCCTTTCCAGACGCTGGCGCATGGACGTCGCTTCGGGTCCGGCTGCCGCCGTGATGTCCAGATTGGTTTCCACACCGGCCGGCGGAGAAGGC
>JASFSD010000240.1:0-4968 GCA_050114575.1 Gammaproteobacteria bacterium
CGCTTCGTCGATCGGCATCCGACCGTAAAGATGCTGGCGCTGAGCTTCCTCGTGCTGATCGGCACGGCGCTCATTGCCGAGGGGATCGACCTGCACATCCCTAAGGGTTACATCTACTTCGCCATGGCGTTCTCGGTTGCCGTCGAGATGCTCAATCTGCGCCTGCGCCGGATGACCCAACCTGTACATTTGCGGAAGAAGCAGCCATAGCGTCGCAAATCTGCAAAGCCGCACCGCCTCGGTGCAAAACTCTTGACACTTCTTTGACCTTTGAGCTGATCCTGCATGGCAGACTGCCCCGGGGGTTTAGGGACAGTCAGATGCTGGATCGTTCGAGCGGCATTAGCGAGCAAGGTTTGTCGCTTCGCACCAGGCGGTGTCGAGAGGAGCTGCGGATCTTTGCACGTCTTTTCGGTGGGCAAATGACCGTCAATCAGCTGTTAGTACTTTGTTGTGTCACGCTCTGCCACCTCGAAGGCAGGCGATGCACGGTCCAGTTGATCGCCGAGGACGAGGATATCTGTCAGCAGACAGTGAGCGGTTGCGTCCGCCGGCTCGAGTCATACGGGCTCGTCGAGTCGACGCCGGCACCCGAGGATCGGAGAGTTCGCCTGCTAAATCTGACCGACGAGGCAAAAGAGCTTCACTTTGAGGCGCACATGGAGATGGTTTCCAAGAACCTCGAGACTGCCTGAAGCCAATACGCCCGGGCTTTGGCGTTACAATCCCCTGATGCTGAAGTCAGCCACCCGAAAGCTGGCGTTGTCTGCTTTTTCGGCCCTTGTCGCTTGCGGCGGGAGCGAAAACGGCGGTTCCACAGCCGGGAACGTAGCAGGTAGCGAGGAACAAGCCGCCCCCGCGTCAGCTTTCGTCGACGTGACGGCGAGCTCGAACATCGAATACGAGGTGGGTTATACCCAGCCGTCCTTTGTCTCAAGGGACCTGAGAGGCGCGCTCGTCTGGCAGCTCACCACGATGACGATAGGCGGTGTGGCGGCCGGCGACTGTGACAACGATGGTGATATCGATCTATTCATCACGTATGGCAATACCGGTGGGCCAGATGGTGGTGGAGGGCCGAATCGCCTCTACTTGAATCAACTCGCCGAGCAGGGCAGCGGCCTCGAGTTCGAGGACAACGCCGAGGCAGCCGGCGTCGCCAATACGCGTTCAGATGGAAAGGGCAACGATCGCCACAGCGGGCCGGCATTCGCCGACATGGACGGCGATGGAGACCTCGATCTGTTCGTCGGAGGCCTCTACGACGACCCCAACAAGATCTACGAGAACCAGGGCGACTGTATCTTCGCCGACGTCACTTCGAACTCGCCCGAGATCGAGAACATGCTCGCCTCGGCGACAATCTCGGCAGCCTTCGGCGACTACGATCTCGACGGTGATCTCGACATGTTTCTGACGCACTGGGGGACGCGTGACGACCTGTATGGCGACCCGCGCACCCGGCAGACCGACCATCTGTGGCGCAACGATTCGGACGAGTCGGGTATTCGCTTCGTCAACGTCAGCGAAGAAGCCGGAATATCCGCCATGACGTGGCTGACGCGACCGGACCTGTTCTGTGGCCTTCAGTTTTGCCAGGACGGCGTGGGCCAGGTTCAGATTGCGGATTTCACATTCACGGCAACCTTCGCCCGCATAAACGATGATCCCTGGCCCGACATTGCCATTGCGGGGGATTTCGGCACGACGCAGCTTGCCATCAATGCCGGTGACGGTTCGTTTCGGAACGTCGGAATCCCTGTGCTGCGCGAAGCCCAGTTCGGGATGGGCTCGGCGCTGGGCGACATCGACGATGACGGCGATCTCGACTGGTTCATTACCAGTATCGTGGGGCCGGGCAACGAGTACTTCACCCCGCACGGCAATCGACTGTTCCTGAATGTCGGCGGCTCGACCGGTCTGATCGACGACACGGCACGACTCGGCGTCGCCGATGGTTCTTTCGGCTGGGGCGCATGCTTCCTCGATATCGACAACGATTCGGATCTCGACATCTATCACACCAACGGCTATCCCGGGTCGTACATCTCCGAATTTGACGACTTCGATACTGATCCCAGCCGTGTCTTCGTTATGAATGAAGAGGGCACGTACACCGAGGAGGCCTCGGCGCTCGGGCTTGCGGCACGGACGTCCGGGCGCGGTATCGTGTGCGCGGATTTCGACAACGATGGCGACACGGACATCCTCGAGCTGACGGACGCCCCCGGCAATTCCGCCACACTCTGGGAAAACCGGTCTGCAGCGACGGGAAGGAACTTCTTGCGCGTCAAGCTCGTCGGTCTGCCGCCGGATACTGAGGCAGCGGGTGCCCGGATCTTCGTCCAGACCGGAGATCAGCGGCAGATGCGTGAGATCATGATTGGCAGCAACTACACGTCACAAAACCCGACGGTACAGATATTTGGACTTGGATCCGCGCCCAGCGTCGACGAGATTCTGGTCGAATGGCCGGCCATAAAGTCGGGTGAGCGACCGGAACAACTAGCCACTTTGCTGAACGGTCCGATTCCCGCCAGCCAGCCCGGACAGACGCTGGTGATCAGACACCCCGAGCTGCCTCCACCCTGAGTCGCGCAACCAGTCGCCGCGTTGCGCCGAACTCGGCCGGCCTGCGGCGGGACGCGGGCTTCTCTACGAGTATGTAGAATGAAAAGATGACGCAATCAGCCGTCAGAAAGCTGGTCGGGGTGCTTCCATTCGTTTTCGTTGGCGCCTGCGGCTCCGGCGGAGGTGACGACACCGCTGCCTCTGCGCCACCGCCGAGCGCACCGTCGCCGGATGCGGTAGCGGCTGAGACGCCGGAAAAGCCGTTCGTCAACGTGGCCGATGCAGCGAATATCGCCTTCCAGGTCGGTTACACGCGGCCGTACCTCTTCCGTGGCCAGCGAGCGGTTTCCGAAGCGTCGTTCGGCGGCGTCGCCGCGGGCGATTGCGACGACGACGGCGACATCGATCTGTTCGTGACTTACGGTAATACCGGAGCGCCGGATGGCGGCGGCGGCCCGAACCGGCTGTATCTGAATCAGCTCGCCGAGCAGGACTCGGGCCTTAAGTTCGAGGACGTCGCCGAAGCGGCCGGTGTAGCCAACACGCGGGCCGACGGCAAGGGCAACGATCGTCACAGCGGGCCTGCCTTCGCCGACATGGATGGCGACGGCGATCTCGACCTGTTTCTCGGCGGAATTCACGGTGACCCGAACAAGATCTTCGAGAACCGAGGTGATTGCCGGTTCACCGACGTCACATCGAACTCGCCGGAAATCGAGAACATGCGCGCGACGCATACGCTCTCGGCCGGCTTCGGCGACTACGATCTCGATGGCGATCTCGACATGTTTCTGACCCATTGGGGAACGAACGACACCGTCTATGTCGGGGATGACCTGCTGTACGGTGAGAGCGAGCACCTGTGGCGGAACGACTCGGACGAGTCGGGCATTCGTTTCGTCAATGTCAGCGAAGAGACGGGAATTTCGAATCTCACCTGGGGCACGCGTGCCGCCGATTTCTATATCTGGCCGCAGGATGCCGACTTTACATTCACGGCAACCTTCGCCCGCATCGACAATGATCTCTGGCCCGACATTGCCATCGCCGCAGATTTCGGGACGACCCAGGTGGCTATAAACAACGGCGACGGAACCTTTGCGAGCCTCGATAACCCTGTCATGTCGGATGCCCAGTACGGGATGGGCTCCGCGCTCGGCGATTTCGACAACGACGGCGACCTCGACTGGTTCGTCACCAGCATCATGGGGCCCGGCGACCCGGATCTCGGCCTCCTTCCCTCGGGCAATCGGCTGTTCGAGAACGACGGAAGCCCCACGTTGTTCAAAGACGAAACCGACCGGCTCGGCGTTGCCGACGGCTCATGGGGCTGGGCGGCGTGCCTCGTCGATATCGACAACGATGCCGATCTAGATATCTACCACACCAATGGATGGTCGGAGACTTACCTCGGGCATCAGGTCTGGCAGACGCCGTCGTCCCGGGCATTTCTGATGGGCGAGTCCGGCACTTTCACGGAGGCGGCCGATGAACTCGGGCTGTACGAGGAGGTTTCCAGCCGCGGGCTGGTCTGTGCCGATTTCGATCACGACGGTGACACGGATATCCTCGAGGTCACCGATTCCCCAGGCAACTCCGCGCGGCTGTGGGAAAACCGGACCGCCGCAGCTGGAAACAATTTCCTGCGTGTCGAGCTCAAGGGACTGCCGCCGAATACCGAGGCCGCTGGCGCCAGGATCTTCGTGCAGACGGGAGACACGCGGCAGATGCGGGAGATAACGGTCGGCAGCAACTACACGTCGCAGAATCCGACCGTGCAGCTGTTCGGCCTCGGGTCCGCCGAAACGGTCGATGAGATTCTCGTCGAATGGCCACCGCTGAATACGGCCGAAGGTCCCGTGCGGCTGGGCACACTCATCAGCGGGCCCGTTGCGGCCGGCCAGGCTGGACAGACCCTCGTTATTTCTCATCCCGAGCTGCCGCCGCCTTGAGATGCGCGGCAATGGCAGCCCGCCCCCCACCTCTGGTAGCGACGAAGGTGTGCAAATGAAAAAAATCTGGACGGCGAACTGCAGTGTATCTGAAGCACGAGACCGCCTGACTGATGCGCTCTTGCAGCGCAAGTTCGGCGTCCTTCACGTTCACGATCTCAAGGCGACATTGAACAGCAAAGGCGTGCCTTTCGAGCCGGAGTGTCAGGTGCTGGAGGTTTGCAACCCGCAGCAAGCAGCGAAAGTTCTGGCAGAGGACATCGACCTGAACATGGCTTTGCCTTGCCGCGTTTCCGTGTACGAGAAGGACGGTGGCACGCGAATCGCCATGATGAGTCCGAAAGCCATGCTCGAACAGCTATCGGACTCGCCGGCTCTTCGAGAGGTGGCAGAGGAAGTCGAGACTGTCCTGGAACAAGCGATCGACCAAGCATCCCGATGAGCC
>JASFSD010000241.1:0-4967 GCA_050114575.1 Gammaproteobacteria bacterium
CTCGAGGTCGAGCGCCTGCGCGAGTATCTCATGCGCGGCGGTTTTCTCGTCGTCGACGACATCCACGGGGAGAACGAATGGCAGTTCTTCACCAATGTCATTCAGCGTATTCTGCCCGGCCTGCCGATCGTCGACATCGAGGAAGACAACCTGCTGCTGAACATCATCTTCGACGTAGATAACCGCACACAGATTCCGGGCGAGCGCCACCTCTATGGCCGGATGCAAGGCCCCCCGCACTGGCGGGCTATCTACGACCGCGACGGGCGAATGCTCGTAGCGATCAATCACAACATCGACATGGGCGACGCCTGGGAGCACGCCGACGATGCGCACTACCCCGTCGAAATGACGGCGACCGCGTACCGCTTCGGCGTCAACTACGTCATCTATGCCATGACTCACTAGGTTCAGGACTGATCAGACTCATGATTCATTTTTCTCTTCGTCGTCTCGGTGTGCCGTTGGTTGCCCTGGGGCTAACAGCGTGTGGAGGCCCCGTAGTGCATAACCTCGTACCCCTGCCCGGCAAGGAAGATTCCGTGCCCGAGATCACACAGGTCACTAATGTCGTTTTCGAGACGACCGCGGGTGACATTCATATCGCCGTCTATCCGGAGGCTGCACCTAATGCGGCCGCGCGCTTCGTCGAGCTCGTCGAAGCAGGCTACTACGACAACACACCGGTCTTTCGCATCGTGCCCGGCTTCGTTGCCCAGTTCGGAATCAACTGGCGCCCAGGGCAAATCGAGTGGCGCGAACGCAATTTCGAAGACGACCCGACGCTGTTCGCACTGGATCGCGGCACGCTGGCGTTCGCCAAGGCAGGACCCAACACCAACTCGACCCAGGTCTTCATCAACTACGTCGAGAACAATCGCCTCGCCGATCCGCAGTACAACTTCACGACCTTCGGCATGGTCACTGAGGGCATGGACATCGTCGACAGCTTCGAGCAGGTCGGCGAGATGAGCCAGCCTCGACTATGGCAGGACGGCGACGGCTATATTGCGGCGCTCGATGTCAAGCCGACGATGATCGAGCGCGCGCGCGTCGACTGAGGCAGGAGCTTCTAGCGGCGATACCGCGAACGGCCGAAGTAGAATTCGAGCTGCTCCTCGAGGTAGAGCGCCCGATAAAACGCATCGGGATCGCAGGCGTAGTAGGAAAATTCGTAATTCGGGGCAGGCGCGAACACGGTATGCCGCAACGGTGACCGCTCGTAGTTGACCGGATCGTCGAGCACGAGCTCGACGTGCAGATTGCCGTCGTCACCACGATAGATGTACTCGGTAATCTGTGCCTCGGCAGAGATCGGCTTGCCGCCGGCGCGATGCCACAGCGCCGGGTGCAATCCGCGAGTCTCGACAACCAGAGTCGAGCCTTCCCAGTGGCCGATGGAATAACCGAGCGGCGAATCGAGAAATTCGACGTCTTCCGGAAATTCAGCGTCGAGATAGACGCGCCGAATCTCGTGCATGTCCTCGTACAGGATCGTGATGCGACCTTCCTGATGCAGTATCTCTTTGGCGAACGGGCCGCCCGTGACGCGGACGAGCCCGTCGGACACACACCGCAGCACCGGATCGTCGTACTGCGCCATGAAGGCTTGCTGAAACGCCTCGGCCGCCGGCGTCATCTCGAAACTCACCTTGCCCGAGCCATCCGTCGTCCGCATCTGCCAGGTGCCGCCCAGATCGACCGGGTTCGCCGGCTCACCGAGACCGGGCGGACCCGCGCGCGGCGTTGCCCGCCAGGTGCCGGTCGACTCGCCATCGAGCCGGACGATCCCTTCGATTTCATCGTCATCCAGCGACCCCGTCAGCTCGCTGACCGATACGATGCCGCCACCGTTGTCCCAATCGAACAGCAGTGTAATTTCGTCCCCATCGACTCCGATCTCGGCGGGCCCGCCATCGATATAACCCGCCACACCATCGCCCGTCCGTTCGATCTCGAGCGTGCCGTACGCGTAGCCCGTCGGACTGTGGTCGATGTAGAAGAGCCAGGACCCGATGAAGTCCGCCTCTGCAGCCGTCGCGAGCGGCGCGACGGCCAGCAAAGCAAGCGCCGTGCCGACGGTGCCGCGGGCAGGGCCGACGAAGCCAAGAAAGCCGCCTCGCCCCCGCCTGCTCACCGACCGGGCTCCATGACGGCCGTGCCGTCGGCTTTGACGATCGACTCGGCCCAGATCCGCCTTGTTCCGTCCCGCCCGAGCGTACCGGTGACGGCGATCTCGTCGCCGATCTCTATCGAATCACGCACGACGCCGCGGCGCCTGAGCGAGTTCAGGTTCGGGCCTTCCATATCCCAGGTTTCAGTCGAGCCGTCCTCATTCGACACGGTCAGGTACACATGGATGTGCGGATTGGCCCAAAAAATATCGAAGATGACTCCCTCGACCGTGCCCACCGTGTTTTCGTCGTAGTCGAGGTTGCTCGCATGATGAGCGAGCGCCGAAGACCCGGAAAAAACGAACGCGGCGGCCGCAAGATAACCCATGCGCCTTCTCATCGGCTCAACTCCTCGTCCGACACCCCACCGCCGAAAACGGCTTCGCCATTCTCACGGCTGATTCCGGCGGCCCGGCCAACGTGATACCGGGTACGGGCACGGAAACCCGTGACCACGATTCGATCACCGGGCTGCAGGTCGTTTCGTCGCCACCCGGAGCGCATCAGCGTGCTCGGGCTCGGAAGCTCGAGCTCATAGGTGACGGTCTCGCCGTCCTCCTCGACGTCGACATGAATCCAGCCGTGCGGATTAGTCCAGTCGATCGAGTTCACTGCACCTTCGATCCGGAACGGCTGATCGCGATCGAACTCCGAGGCAAACGAGTGATGAGCGGAGCTCGTTACGGGCAACATCTGGATCACCATCCCCAGACAGCCTGCCAGCACCACGTGAAACAGCTTGATTTTCATGACCATGCTCCTGGTGGAGGGCCGGGCCGATCGTCGCATCAGCGCGCGGCCTCTACTCGCCCTCGGCATAATAGTATTGGGACGACACTTCGTTCTCGATGCAGACGAACTCGATCAGATCGGTGTCCAGCAACAACCGCTGATTGACGCGCACCGTGAAAGGCTCAGTATAGGCCTGAGGATCCTCGACGGTCACGTCGATCTCCAACGTGCCGAAGTTCGTCCTTCGATAACGCTCGGTGAGACGTCCGGACGACGTCAACGGGCTGCCGTTGTAATCGAGCCAGACGTCGTCACGGTAGCCGGCACTCTCGACGACCAGGGTGTCGCCCTCCCAGTGCCCGATCGAGTAACCGAACCACCAGGGCCACGCCTCTTCCGGGTCGGGCAGTTTGCGGCCGTCGAGAAAAATCTGCCGGACGCCCCCGTTGACTTCGTTGATGATGACGACGAGATCGCGCGTCTGGATTATCTTTCTCGGCTGAGGGTGCAGGTGAAACTGCATCGGGCCCATCGGCAGACAATAGGCATCCGGATTGCCGCGGGCATCGTCGTCGATCCGCTCCTGTGTCGTCCGGTCGCCCCACTCGGTGTACGGCGGATCGAACTGGGCGCCGATATCGAAAAAGTGAGCAACCGGCGGCGAACCCGGCGGCGGCTCGACATTGGGCCCGCGACCGAGCTGACCGTCAACGGGACCGCGCTCGCCATTGATCGCCTCCCAGATACCCGAAAGGTCCGGACGACCATCGAAGGTTCGCGGAGTCAGCCCCGCCATATCGGGCTCGCCGTTTGCATCGAGCGGAATGCCCGCGGAGGGGTACGGATCCCACTGCGCCGCCGCGGCGCCCGCAAAACCAACCAGAACCAGGGCCGCGACTGCGCGACGAAACTGAGCAGGCACTACTCTCCCCCCAGGAAGCCAACCGATCCAGGTAATTATGCCCGGAGCAAATCCTCCCGTCTTGCCCCGGTGACGAGGCAGGCGGTGTCCTCCGATTCGCGGTCAGCAACCGTTAGCGGTGACGCCAGCTCCAGAACATCGTTTCGATTTCTTTCCAACATGGAAAACTTTCACTTTCCAATATGGAAAGTCTGTGTTAGATTACTTTCCATGATGGAAAGTCATGGCACGAGGAAGGCCGGGGAGAAGGACATGAACGACAATGGCGCACGTCCCGAGGAGGCTGAATCTCGCGCGGCACTGAAGGCGATCCGAGACGCGCAGATGAGCGCGATCGAATCGACGCGCGGCCCGATCTGGCTCACGTTGATGGCAACGGGACTCCTGGCCTTCATTCTTATGGCGAACTGGCTGCTCGTCGACGACCATTTGATTCACACCGCGGCCATGCTCGCGTTTCTGGCGAGCTGGATAGCGTACGCTGCGGCATTGCGTCGCAGAGGCATCAAGATACGCTTCATTCCCTCGTCTGCTGCCGGCAGATGGTTCCTGCTCGGCCAGGCCGTTTTCTACATCAGCATCATCCTTGGTGCCGACTGGCTGTTCGAGCGCGGCCATACGTGGGCGAGCTGGGTGGCAACCGCCATTCTTTGCCTGTGCTTCATGTTTACCGTCCATTACTACCCGACCGGCGAGCCGGTCTCACGGACCCGGCGCTCATGAGCAGCGCAGGATTCGACGAGGTGATTCACGCGCCGAACAGACTCCAGATCTGCGCTTATCTCGATTCGATGGCGGAGGTCGAGTTTCAGGTCCTGCGCGACTTTCTCGACGTCAGCGACTCGGCCCTGTCGAAGCACCTCAAGGTGCTCGAGGAAGCCGGCTATCTCGATCTGACCAAGCGGACGGCTAACGGACGACAGCGAACCTGGCTGGCTTTGAACCGGCAGGGCCGCAATGCCTATCACGCTCACGTGAAGACACTGAAGCAGATCGTCGGCTGATCGGAGGCTGACTACTCTTCGGCCCAGTCTTCGGTGGCACGTGCGATAACGAAGGCGTGAATCGCCTCTGCCTCCTCCATCGTGACCTGATCGGCGAAGCCGACCATGCCCCGGTCGGCGCGTGCGCCTCTGAGG
>JASFSD010000242.1:0-4965 GCA_050114575.1 Gammaproteobacteria bacterium
CGACGAACGCTTGAGAGTGCTGGAACAGTATTTCGACGGCGAATTGCCGCCGGAGGTTCTCATTGGCTGTTACTACGACGATGGCTTCCGCGAGTCGATTCCCGTGACGAGTGGCGGCCCGGTTTTCGGCGAATGTATCGCCGGCCAGCGCAGCGTCGTGATCCGCTCGATACTTCGGGAAGTGCAGACATACTATGCGAGCGCGATCAAGGCGGCGCTCGCCAACGATCTGTATTCCAGCGACGAAATCCGAGAGCTCGAGCGAGCGCTGGTGCGAATCAATTTCCTCTATGGTGCCGTGTACGGCGACGGTCGTGACTATGCGCTCGGTCGCGAGAGCCTCCGACGGCTCAGAGCTTACGGGGCGACGAGTGCTGCGCAGCCGCAGGAATCGATCGAGGTGCTGGTCGAGATCGCCGACTGGGACATCCTGTTTGCGCAGAGCGGCAAGCTCCGGGAGGCGGCGCTCGAGACGTATCGGCTGGCACTCGGTCAGTTGAGGCGAAGCGGTCTGACCCAGGCGGAGATCGACGCGATCTTCGCGCCGGAGACGCCGGTCGTGCTGCCGGAGTTCCTGCCGAATCCACTGGTCACGGCAGATTCCCGCACGACGACCGGATTCATCGACGTCGCGTTCGATGTGACCAGGGAGGGCAGGGCTCGCCGTATCAGGATCGTCGGGTCGTCCCCGAACTCGAGCCGTGCGGACGAGCGACGCCTGCGACGACTGATCCTGCGCAGCCGGTTCCGGCCCAGGCTCGTCGACGGGGAGTTCGTGGACTCCGAAACTGTTTCCTTGCGGTACTATCTGGGCGAAGAGGGGATGGCAGAGGGGGTGCGGTGAGCCAATGAGAACTTCCGTGTTCGTCACGGGCGCTTTGCTGATCCTTCCGAGCCTGCCGGCGCTCGCCTGCGAAGTCCCGTCGTTGCCGATCTTTCCCGATGACGAGCGTATTCGCGGCCGCCTCGAGCGTGAGCTCAACCAGGAGATGGTCGGCTACATCACGGATATGAGCGTCTACGTCGCCTGTGTCCAGGCCGAGCACCAGGCCGCCAGGCGCGAAGGCGCACCGGAAATTCGGCTGGCGCTGCTGGCCGCGCGCCACAACCGCGCGATCGAAGAGCTCGAGGACGTGCGCGATGTCTACGAAGCAAGGGTCGGGCCGATCGAGGAGCTGTTTTTCGAGCAGCCATTCGACGCCGGAGACCAGCGCCCGGGTGCGCCGCCACGGTCGATGCCTGTTCCCATGGGGCCCGATAGCGTGCTGCGCCGAACGGAGATCATTCTGGGCGACGGTTTCTGCCCCGAGCTTGCTCCGTGCAGCAAGGAGGTGAGCTCACCCGGCATGGAGCGCAATGTCCAACCGCTCACGCGGCCCACGCAATCGATTCCGGAGCGTTGACGGCGCCGTGAGCCGGGGCCCAAAGGCGAACAAGCCGACCGGTCCCTATATAATTAAGCCGACGCCATGCCAGAAGGGGCTTCATCGTGCCCACTCGTAGAAAATTCCTCGAATCCGCCGCCGTTGTTTCTGCGGCACCGTTTGCGCCCAGCGTGGTCTTCGCCGATGGCGCTCAGCACGCTCAGCCCATGGGAGTCGTCTACGATTCGCGTTACCGCGAGGCGCGCACTCTTGGCCTCAGATCCCGGCAATTGGGGGTGCCGGTTCGACCGATCGAGGGCGATATCACCGAGCTCTGGCAGGACGAGCTGCAGGGTCGCTGGAAGTCGACCAACGTCGCGATCGCTGGTTTGACGGAGCGCCCGGCGCTGTTCATGCTCGAGCAGCTCGCCTGGGACTACGGGCTGCGTGTCGTCTACCAGTCCGAGCACGAGCCTGACGGTCTGGGTGGCGCGACCCATCGAGTCGTCCGCTCGATCCGCACGAGCCTGCACAGGCAGCTCGCGGCCGCAGGCGCAGGTTGGCCCGCCGTGCTCGCCGATCAGCTGCTGACGGGCGCCGAGGCAGTGGCGTCGAACGACATTACGCCCTCGGGTGCTGCAATGGCGGCGTACCTCCTCGAGCCGACCAAGCTCTATTCCTGGATCATCGCGCCGCGTCCCGCGGCCGCGCTCACTTAATCGCGAGGACGAGACATGGCTTTACCTCCCGGCGTCAGCGAACGAGATTTCAATCGTGCACTGGAGCGCTTCCGCAACATTGTCGGCGACGAGTGGGTGTTCAGCTCCGACGAGGACGTCGCGCTCTACCGCGACGCCTATTCGATATTCTGGGGCGAGCCCGAGGAGCGGATGGCATCAGCCGCCGTCGCGCCGCACGACACCGAGCAGGTCCAGGCCGTCGTGCGCGAGGCGAACGAGTTCGGCATCCCGCTCTACCCGATTTCCACCGGCCGCAATCTGGCCTACGGCGGTGCGGCACCGGCGTATTCGGGAAGCGCCGTCCTCGATCTCAAGCGCATGAACCGCGTGCTCGAGGTCAATGAGGATAACGCCTATGCGCTGGTCGAGCCCGGCGTCAGTTACTTCGATCTCTACAACTACATCGAAGAGCGCAATCTCAACGTCTGGATCGATCCGCCAGACCCCGGTTGGGGCAGCGTCATCGGCAACGCGCTCGATGGCGGCGGCGGCTGGACTGCTTACCCGTATCGCGACCACTTCGGCGCCCATTGCGGCATGGAAGTCGTGCTCGGTGACGGCGACATCGTTCGCACCGGTATGGGAGCGCTGCCGAACGGCAAGACCTGGCAACAGAACAAATGGGGTTACGGCCCGTGGGTCGACGGTTTGTTCAGGCAGGGCAATATGGGTGTTGTGACCAAGATGGGTTTCTGGCTCATGCCCAAGCCCGAGGCTCTGATCTCGGGCACGGCACGAGTGCCGAACGACGCGGGCGCAACGGGTCTGATGAACGTGCTGAATCTGCTCGAGAACCAGGGCATCGTCAACGGCTCGACGACGCTCAACGGCGCGCCCGGCGGCGGGTGGTCGCTGAGCCTGCCGATCTATGGTCCTGCGAACGTGATTCGTGCGCAGCTCGATTACGCGCGCACGAAGTTCGAAGAAATTCAGGGCGCCACGTTTACCGAAGATCTCTTCTTTCCGCTGCCGCTCTCGGACGAGAACCGTCAGCGTGTCGAGTCGGGCGCCGCCGGCGGCGGTGTGCGCAACCCGGCGTATTTCGGAGTGCCGAATCTCTCCACGTTCTCGATGCTCGGCAGGAGCCCGTTCCAGCCGAACCCGGCCGGCGGTCACATCGGGTTCTCGCCGATCATCCCGAGGAGCGGCGAGGAGCTCGTGAAGTTCCGCGACTGGTACCAGGCGAATGCCTCCGACGCTTCGGGTGGGGAAAACCTGGGCATCATCGGTCCGGTTTTCATGACTAACTGGGAGCGCTCGCTCGTCGGCCTGATCATGTTCCCGATCTCGAAGGATGCCGAGCATAATCGCAAGATCCGCGACGCGTTCGTACGCTGGGTCGAGCTTGCGGCAGCAGAGGGCTGGGCCGAATATCGCGCGCCGACCGTCTATCAGGACATGATCGCCGACACGTATTCCTTTAACGACAATGCCCTCACCCGAATGCGCGAGAAGATCAAGGATGCCGTCGATCCGAACGGCATCATCTCAGCCGGCCGCTACGGCGTCTGGCCGAAGCACCTGAGGGATGCGTGATGGCGCGGGAACGGAACTGGTCTGTACTGCTCGGTGCCTTCGGCATCGGCGTGGTCGTCGCGGTCCTGCTGTTCATGAGCATGGCCTGGGCCCAGACGGCGGCCGCCGAGCGCGGCAGGGAAGTCTATGAACACTGGTGCACACCCTGTCATGCGCCCGGTCCCGGGCATCCGGGCACACAGAGCCTCGAGATCAAGTATCGGGGGGAGCTGCCGGCGGTGCTCGAGGAGCGCGAGGACATGACGCCGGAGTTCGTCCGCACCATGGTCAGGCAGGGCATTCTCATGATGGCGCCATTCAGAAAGACCGAGGTCACCGACGCCGAGCTCGACGACCTCGTCATGTATTTGACGCATTAGGCGCCGAGCGGCTGCTGGCTTTTTTATCGGGTTCGGGGGAACCGGGTATGGCTGAAATCGCGTCCGAAGCCGTGCGCGCGCGACCGCGAACGCGGTCGCGACGAAAATTCTACGTCGCAATGTCCGTGATCATGGTGCTCATGATCGTCATCGGGTTCTGGCCCTCCTACTACGGGCCCCTGGTTCGCGGCGCTGCAGAGGCGCCCTGGATCCTGCATCTGCACGGCGCCATCTATATGGGCTGGATGTTCCTGCTCGTCGCGCAAGCCGTGCTCGCGTCGCGCGGCAGGATCAAGATGCATCGCACCGTCGGCAATTACGGGATTGCGCTCGGCTCGGTCGTGTTCGTGCTGGGGCTCGTCGTCAGTTTCGTGGCGCCGGTCATGACCTACAACGCCGGCACGCGGACTCTCGACGAAGCGGCTGGATTCCTGTTGATTCCGCTCGGCGACATGGTGCTTTTCGGCAGCCTGTTCTTTCCCGCCATCGTCTATCGCAAGAAAGATCTCGAGTTGCACAAGCGGCTCATGTTTCTGGCGACGGTCGCCATCGCCTTCGCCGCGATCTTTCGGATGCAGGCGATTGGCTTGCCGCTTTCTGCCGGGCTCGTGTTGTGGTTTGCGCTGCCGATCGTCGGAATGGTCCATGACTTCGTGGCGCAGGGGCGCGTGCACCCGGCTTACTGGTTCGGTCTCCCGGCCATGGTCGTCATTGCGCTGCGTATTCCATTCAGCGCAACGGAGACCTGGCTCGGCATTTCGCGGCCCATCATCGAGGCGCTGATCTGAGCCGAGCGGACGGCTTCCGGCGTCGTATTTCGAGCCGCAGATCGCGACGCCGGCACTTGACTTTGTATTGCACGATCGCTCAGGATGCGCGTCATAATCTAGCCTTCGGGCTGCCTTTTCGCTACCCGCCCGGACCCGGGCGCACGATACAAGACACCCATCACGAGCCTGATTATTC
>JASFSD010000243.1:0-4955 GCA_050114575.1 Gammaproteobacteria bacterium
CGAGGTTTCGAAGACCGATCCGCCGCCGGAGATCTTCGGTCAGCCAGCCTGAGCCGCAGAGAGGCACGCACGCCGGTCTCCGAGCGGCGCGCGTTCGACGCAGAGGCTGACGGAGTGTTTCGTTACCCGCAGCCTCATCAATTTTGACGATGTTCTTTCCCGGGCTCGTTGCTCAAACTGTCTGCACGCTCGCGAATTGACGAGCCGTGCGAATGTTGCAGGGGGAAGGAACATGAACAACAGAATCGGTAACTCAAGCCCGCGTCGCGGACTACTGGCGGGAGTTTTCGCCGCTCTCGTGGCGCTGACGATCTTCGGCTCGCCATCCGTGGCGACAGCACAACTCGTATCCGGTCTGGGTGGGCCTTCTGGGAGCACAGTAGGGCCCGATGGCGCGATTTACGTTGCTGAGGGCCTTATTGGTCGCGTGTCACGCGTTGATCCGACGACTGGTGAGCGCTCGACGCTGATCAGCGGGCTGCCGACGGGCATCATCGGCTTCGGCGGGCCGGTGGACGTTGCTTTCATCGGCGATACGGCCTACGTATTGGTGTCTACGGTTGGTGATCCGCTGCTCGGGGCCGGCGCCATAGACGGCATTTACCGAGTGGATGGGCCGACGAGCTTCACCGTCATAGCCGACCTCGGATCCTATTCTGCTGCCAACTTGCCGGACCCGAGTATCCAGATCCTTCTCGTGAACGGACTGCAATACGCGCTCGAGACGTTTCGCGGCGGATTCCTGGTCACGGACGGCCACCACAACCGCGTCCTGCAGGTCACGCGAGACGGTGAAATCTCCGAGTTCAAAGCGTTTGGCAATATCGTGCCGACGGGGCTGGAGGTCCACGGCAACACGGTCTACATGGCGGAATCCGGTCCCGCTCCGCATTTTCCCGAAGACGGAAAGATCGTGGCTATCAACGCCAAGTCGCGGGCAGTAGCGGAAGTTGCATCGGGCGCACCACTGCTCGTCGATGTGGAGTTCGGGCGCGGCCAGACTTTGTATGGTCTGGCACAAGGTTTCTGGGATGGGGCCGTTCCCGGGGATCCTGCGAATCCGTTCACGGGCTCACTGGTAAGAGTCAATCATGACGGCACGTTTCATGTGCTCGCGACGTCACTGAATCTACCTTCGTCGGTGGAATTCATCGGCAATACGGCCTATGTCGTCTCGCTGGCTGGCAAAATCTGGGCAATCCCGGATGTCTCGGGGCCGCCTTTCGGCAACGCGCGTTCGCGCCGTTAAGCACAAAGGAGGAGGGCCGTAAGGCCCTCCTCTGGCGCCGGGGCCGGGAGGCCCCCCACTAGCTCGCGAGATAAGTGCTGGTCACGGCGGCCGCAATCGCCTCATGCACGACGTCGAACAGGCGGTCGGAGACGTTTTCGTACTCGGTCTGTACCGCGCCATCGAAGCCCATGTCGTTCCACGAGCCCATGCCGCCGAATACCCAGGCACGCATCGAAGCTTTGAGCAGCGACTCGGCGTCCTCGCTGAGCTGGCCCTGCAGGGCAATGTCCTTGTGATAGCCAACGTCGGCCGAAAAATCGTCGAGCGCCAGCAGCGCTTCATCGAAGTGGCTAGTGAAGGCGCCTTCCGTGTGCTGCATAGAGAACTCCCGCACCTCGAGCAGGCTATCGCGGAACGTCTGCCTGACAATGGCCAGATTCCGGCCCGTGTAAGGCCCGGTCACCTTCGTCGAGTCGAGACGATAGACGACGCGCCAGAGCCTGCGCTCCGGTGCGTCGCGATCCCAGACACGCCAGTTCGCCGACCAGAGTTCGCTGTCACCGTCGTCGCGCACGACCTCCATGGTCCAGATGTGACCCCCACCGACGAATCCGGCCGAGTAACGGTCGCTGATGTTCGGGTCGTTTCTCGGCCCGAAGATCAGGCGAACGCCGTCCACTTCGCGCACGGGCAGCTCATGGATCCATTCGTCCGGCGTTTTCGCGAGCGTTCTTTCGCGCGGCTCTCCCGACGGGTTGGGCTCGAGCTCGACGAACTCCACCTGGTCGCAGAACCGGCAGGTCGAATTCGAAGGGAAAAACTCGGGAATCTCACGCCCGCCGAGGTATGCATTGGCATGGCAGGTCAAGGCGGCAAACTGTGCGATCGGCCCGTTGACTCGCTCACTCCGGAACGGGTTGCGCGACACCCGTCATCGTTCCGCCGTAATTCCGTTTGGCGAGGGCGCCGACGACGAAGGCCGCAATGACGGCAGGAATAGCCAGCACCAGGCACAGCGCCGCACGATCGAGCCCGATGACTTCCCAGAAGAAGCCGCCGAGATAGGCGCCGGTGGCGGCGCCGAGTCGTCCGGCCGTGAACGCCACGCCGATGCCGGTGCTGCGGACATGCGACGGATAGCCCGAGGCCATGATCGAAAAGATGCCGACCGCAGTAGCGAAGGCCGCGAAGCCGACGAAGAACGAGGACGTTCGGATGAGCTGCACCGCGTCGAGCGGCAATGCGCCGAAGGCGGCGATGGCGAGCGCCATGATCAACAGCAGCGCCACGGTCACGGGGCGCACACCGAGCCTCGCCGTGAACGTGCCGACGATCAGACAGCCGATGATTGCACCGACGTCTCTGATCATAGCGAACCCGATTGCGCCTGAGTCGGTGAAGCCCTCGCTGACCATCAGCGTGGGCATCCAGTTCAGTATGAAGTACTGCGATGTCATGAAGCCGAAGTAGCCCAGACAGGCGAGCACGGCGCTCATGAGCACCGGCGGCCGGATGACGTCCATGAGCGATGCGTTCTCGGAGATGACGACCTCGGCCTTTGCCGGCAGCGCCTCGAGTGGCTCCAGGCCGATCTTGGCGAGCTGCCTATTGGCCCTGCCCAAAGCGTTTTTCGGCTGCTTGCCGAGCAGATAGTCGAACGATTCGGGCAGGAGCGCGAAAACGATTGGAATCATCAGAAACGAGATCACGGCACCGAATCCGAAGATGGCGCGCCAGCCGAGATCGAGCAGCCACGCGCGTGCGAGCCAGCCGCCCAGCAGTGTGCCGACCGAAAATGCGGCGGTGACGAAACCGAGCGAGATCTCGCGCCGTTTCTTCGACGCGAGCTCGAACACCAGCGACCCGATCGAGGCCGTCATTGCGCCGATGCCGAGACCCGTGACGAAGCGCGCCACGAACAGCACACCGAATGACGGCGCAACCGAAGCGAACGTCATCCCGGTCGCCATGACGGCAAGGTTTATCATCGTGCCCGTACGTCGCCCGACGACATCGGACAACCAGCTCAGGCCGAGAGCGCCCGAGGCCATGCCGATGAGGCCGATGCTGAACAGTGCGCCCAGCCGTTCTTCGCCGATCATCCATTCACGGTCGATGGCGGGACCGGCAAACGAGATCGACAGCAGGTCGAAGCCGTCCATCATGTTGACCATGACCCCGATCGCGACGGCGAGAATCTGGTACAGAGTCATGGGCCGTTCGAGAAGCTGGGTCTTTACGTCGTCGTATTGCATCTCGTTTCCCGAACAGGAGTCTCCGAACAGGGGTCAGAGCCCTTTTTGCGAAAAGGGCTCTGACCCCGTTTTGGAACGCTTCTTGAAGAAGGCGATGGTGCGCATTTCGATGCTCTCGCGCGGTGCTGCGTCGGGCGCGGTCTCGGGGTGGTCGAACGCGCTGTGCGCGGTCCACTGCACGGCGCTCGGGTCCGAGTCGTAGAGCTTGAATGCGAGCACCTCGTCCGGGCGCATGTTAGGCACGTAGTACCAGCGCTGATTCTCGTTGAACGAGACGGCATGGCCGTAGAGCGTCGGCCGGTTGGGGTCGCCGAGGCCGCCCCGCACTTCGCTGTAGCAAAGATCCGACTCCGCGACGGTGCTGGCGTCGCAAACGGCAAACGGTGCGCTCTCGACGACTTTGATCGGCCGCCAGACGTTGATCAGCATGTAGCGGCCTTCGAGCCATTTTTCGGCTTCCTCTTCGCCGAGCACTTCGGTTGCGAACATGCGCACGGTACGGTCCCCGTAATCGACGTGCGCGCCGAAGGCGGGCAGGTTGCCTTCCTCGGCCGCCTGATTGTTGGTTCGGGTCATGAGTCCGAAGGTAATGACCTTGTCGGCCCCGGTCAGCGTCCGGATGAGCTGCATGACCTCGGGAATATAGACGCGCTCGACTTCGTCCTCGTCGTAGAAGTTCCTGCAGGCCGAAATCTGATTGACGAGCACGAAGCCGTTCCTGTCGAACGAAAGCTCGTCCTGCAGCGGCCTGAGGTCGTGAATCGTGACTTCGTGCGGCTTGAACGGCCATTTGGACTTCTTGCGGTCGGTCGGATAGAAGATGACTTCCTCCCCGGCGGGGCAGAAGTTCATCTGCGTAGTGACTTCACCACTGGACATCGCCGACATGCCGGACTCCTAGGGCAGCGCGAAGACGTGCAGCGACGGCCTGCTGCTTTCCGGCGCAATCTCGGGCGTCAGGCGCATCATTGAGGAGGCGACGAGCGAAGGACCGGTCGAGACCGCGACATACTGCTTGCCGTCGACCTCGAAGGTCACCGGGTAGCCGCTGACCGGCGAATTCAGATTCGTTTCCCAGAGCACTTCGCCGGTGCGGTCGTCGAAGGCGCGGAACATGCCGACGGCATCACCGCCGAATACGAGTCCGCCGCCCGTGGTGACCATCGACAGGACGCCGGCGCGCTGGTCACGCTGCCATACCGTCTCCCCCGTCTCGACCGAGATCGCAAACACCGATCCGGCATTCTCTCCGGCCCCCGGAGTGATAATGACAGGACCGAGCTCGACGCCATAGACGGCGCTCGGGTCGCGTTCACCCGAACCGACCGTCGCTTCCATGCACGTGTTCTGCAGCGGGTAGTACATGAGCCCGGTGAGCGGGCTGTAGGCACCGGCCTGGAAATTCTTGCCGCCGTTGGCGCTCGGGCAGACCAGGCGCTGCTGCTCGGGCGCCGTGAAGACCGTCAGCG
>JASFSD010000244.1:0-4954 GCA_050114575.1 Gammaproteobacteria bacterium
CTGTTGACCAGCTTTCATTCGCATGCGCCCGTACTCCAAATCCTGTGTCCCGTTCTTGATTCCCGTCCGGGCATAGCCCTCGGGAATTCCCGCATCGTAGGTGACAGAGCAATTCTTAGGCGTGATCGAACGCTCACCACCGAATACTCGATAGTGAAACCGATCACAGTTCATTATGTCTCACTTCGGCCATGAATAAGGGTACACGGACTCGAAGCGAAGACCGTCGAAATGGTCGACCGAGGCATCGAAACGACCGTCATTGTCCCGATCCTCGAAAGCGAATCTGACCCGCATCTCGATCCGGTCCGACGGCCCCTCCTCGGCGTCGAACCTGGCCTGGCGGCCGGGACGATAGACCAGGTGGTGATCCTCCGCATCGAAGTGCCAGGATCGCCGGAGTAACGGCCCGGACCCGCCCGCGTCGAGCGTGCCGACATAGTTGCCGGGCGGCTCGAGCAGCAGCTGCATCGGGTTCGAGTCAGCCAGCTCGCTCAAGGATGCCGATTCGCCCCGTGCGACGCGCTCCGCCGCTTCGAGCAGCAATGCGCTTTGAATCAGCCGCGTCGTATGCAGGAATGCCGCCCGTTCCGATTGACCGATCAAGTCGAGCACGCGGCCGAGCAGCAGACCCGAGACGACCGCAATCGCGGCGACGACGAGCGCGAATTCGAGCAGTGAGATGCCGCGCATCGCGAGACCACGCATCGCTCAGCCCAGTCCACCACCCGAGGCTGCCAGGTCCCACAGCGGCAGAAAGACACCGAGGGCGAGAATCACGACCATGACACCCACTGCGACGATGAGGAAAGGCTCGAGCGCATGACCGATGTTCTCGAGATCGTAGTCGACCTCGCGCTCGTAGAATTCGGCGACCTCGATCAAGAGCTCGCTCAGATCGCCGGTTTCCTCGCCAATCTGGAGCATCTGCAACGCCAGCGGAGTAAAGATGTCCAGCGTCTGTGCAGCCTGGCTCAGCGTCTCGCCACGCTCGACGCCGTTGCGCAGAGCAATGACTCCCTCGCTCAGATACTCGTTACCGGCGGCGCGTGCGATCAGGTTCAGGCCCTGAACGGCGGGCACGCCGGAGTCCAGCGTCAGCGCAAGCGAGCGCGTTATGCGGGCCATGCCTGCCTTCATGACGATCGCGCCGACGACAGGAATGCGCAGCTTGAATTTGTCGAACCGGTAGCGGCCGCCCGGATTGCGCAGGTAGAGCTTGAAGGCGACGAAGGACGCGACGACGATCGCCGCGCAGACATACCAGTACGCGGTGAAGAAATCGGAAACGCCTAGGAGCACGACCGTGGCCCACGGCAGATTGTCGCCCAGAGACTCGAAGATCGGCGCAAACTTGGGCAATACGAAGACCGTGATTATCACGATCGCGATGGCGATCGCGATAATGACCGTGATTGGATAGCGCACAGCGGCCGAGATCTTCCCGCGAATTCGCTTTTCCATGCCGAGATATTCGAACATCCGTTCGAAGGCGACCGGCAGCGTTCCCGTCGTCTCTCCGACGCGCACGATGCTGACATAGAACTTCGAGAATACGTCCGGGTGCCGTGCGAAAGACGTGGCCAGATCACGCCCGGCCTGCAGGTGCTCGACAACCTGATGCAGCGTGTCGCGCAGAACCGCATTCGGCGTGGAGTTCGACAGTCCACGGATGCCCCGGAGCAGGGGGATGCCGGCCTTGGTAATCGAGAACATCTGACGCGAGAACAGAATGAGATCGTTCAGCGTCGGACGCCCGCCGCCCAGACGACGCCAGAAGTCCTGCAGAACATCCTGCGAGGCCCCACTCGCCGCCTGGATATCGATCGGCGTGATGCCGCGCTCGAACAAGTGGCTTGCGAGCGACTCCGGCGACTCCGCTTCGAGAACACCGGAGACGGCGTCGCCCCGGCTCGATCGCCCGCTGTAACGAAACGACGGCATCAGCCGGTCTCGCGCAGAGTGGACTCTTCATCGAGATCCCGGAGCAGCTCGCTACCGCCAAACTTGTCTTCGAGACCCGAAGTGACGCGCATTACTTCCTCGACCGTCGTGACTTGCGACGCCGCGTAACCGAGCGCCCTCTCGACCAGCGAAACGTAGCCTTCCTGAGCACGCGCGAGCGCGGAAAACTGAGCGAGATCACAGCGGCGAATCGAATCCGCCAGGGCGCCGTCGATCTCCAGCAGCTCATAGATTCCGATCCGGCCGCTGTAACCGGTCATATTGCAGTAGGTGCAGCCTGCGCCCGCATGGAAAACCGTATCGGTGCCGACGGCAGGGCTCGGCGGCTGAGCATCGAGCCAGATTTGCTGCTTGGGCGAAAGCTCGGTCGGCTGCGTGCAGCTCGTGCAGATGCGGCGGATCAGCCTCTGCGCGAGCACGGCGTTCAGGGAGCTCGCAATGAGGAATCCCTCGGCGCCCATGTCCAGCAGGCGATGCACGGTGGCAACGGCATTGACCGTATGCAGCGTCGACAGCACGAGATGTCCCGTCATCGCCGCGCGCATGCCCATCTCGACCGTCTCGCGGTCGCGCATCTCGCCAACGAGGACGACGTCGGGGTCCTGGCGCAACGCCGTACGCAGGACAACGGCGAAGTCGAGCCCGATCTTGGGGTTGATCTGAACCTGATTGATTCGCTCGAGCCGGTATTCGACTGGGTCCTCGGCCGTAATGATCTTTGCCTGTGGCGAGTTGACGTGGTTCAGCGCCGAATAGAGCGTCGTCGTCTTGCCGCTGCCCGTGGGTCCCGTAACCAGAACCATGCCCGCGGCCTTCTCGATGATCGAGGTAAAGCGCTCGATGAGATCCTCCGGCATCCCGAGCTCATCGAAACTCTTGTGTCCATTGGCCTGATCCAGGAGACGCATCACCATCGCCTCGCCGCCATAGATCGGCATGGTCGAGACGCGCACATCGAGTGATCGGTCGTCCACCTTGATGCTGAAACGGCCGTCCTGGGGCTTACGCTTCTCGGCGATATCCAGCCCGCACATGAGCTTGAGTCTCGTGACCAGCGCCTGACCGACTCTGTGCCCGTCGATGATTTGTTCCTGCAGCATCCCATCGACGCGCAGCCTGACCCGCAGCAGATCCTCCTCCGGTTCGATGTGAATATCGGACGCAGCGACGCGGACGGCATCGTGAAACATGCTCTGAATCAGCTTGATGACGGGTGCATCGGGCGACCCCTCGTCAGCCAGCAGCGTGTCGACGTCCACGTCTGCCTGGCTCAGCTCCTCGTCGAGCTCCTCGGCCAGAGACACGATCTCATCGGTCCGGCGGTAGGCCACGTCGATGGTGCGAAGCAGCGCGGACTCCTGCAGCAGAGCGAGCCGGACGGGCTTGCCCAGCAGTCTCGACATCTCGTCGACGGAAAAGATGTCCGTCGGATCGGCCATGCCGACCAGCAGACCGTTCTTGTCTTCCTTCAGCACCAGGGCCCGGAAGCGGCGCGCGTGCGTCTCCGGCAACAGCTGTACCGTCTTGCCGTCGAGGCTCATATGAGCCAGATCCACATAGGGGATATCGAGATACTCCGCTAAAGCCCGATGCAGCTCGACATCGGAAATCAGACCCATGTCGACGAGCACGCGACCGAGCTTACGCCCGGTGGTCTTCTGCTCGGCCAGCGCTTCCTTCAGGCACTCCTCGGAGACCAGCTTCTTTTCGACCAGCAGATCGCCGAGGCGAATGCGTTCGCGTTTCACTGCGACTCCCCGGCCGAACGGGCCTGGAGCTTACCGAGGGCCTGAATCCGCTCGGCGGCGGGCCGGATGATCTCGGGCCAGTCTTCATCTTCGTCGACGACGATCGGTCGCAGCAGAATCACAAGCTCGGTCTTGGTCTCGGTCTCGCGAGTGCTGCTGAACAGTCGCCGCAGCCCGGGGATGCGGCCGATTCCCGGTGTCGACGCGTCGACCCGTCGCGAGCTGTTTCGCATCAGCCCGCCAATGGCGATGATCTGACCGCTCTTGGCCTTGACGATACTGTCGGCTTCGCGGATCTCGCTGAAAGCGAGCGGCAACTCGTCGGTCTCGCCGGAGACCGTCAGCGCCTTGGTCTGGTCCGTGACTTCACTGACCGTCGGGTGAATGTGGAGGATGACCTCGTTGTCCGCGCTGATCTGCGGCGTGACGTCGAGCGCGATGCCGGAAAAGAACGGCGTCAGTGTGACGTCGCGGCTCGTCGCTGCCGCCGTGCCGGTTACCGTGTTGCTGCTGATGTCGGTGACGAAGAACTCGTCCGTGCCGGCCTTGATGACGGCTTTCTGATTGTTCAACGTTGCGACCCGGGGACTCGATAGCACGCGGGTGTCGCCCTGCGTTTCGAGCAGCTCGACGAAAGCATTGAAGTCGCCGACGTCGAAGGCCATCGTGAATGCACTGCCGAGACTCCGCGTCATGAGCTCGGTCACGGGATTTCCGGGGCCGACCGTCACGTCGGCGCCGTTGGATCCCGTCGGATCGAGGCTGGAGCCGGAAATCTGACCTCCCGTGAAGGTGTCGCCGCTGCTGTTTACCTGCACGGCGGCCCAGTTGACGCCGGCCTGGAAGCCTTCATCCAGCGTCACCTCGATGATCTTCGCCTCGAGCACGACCTGTCGCTGGGCCGCAGCGTGAATTCGATCGAGATAGTCGGCGACGGCCCTGAGCTCCTCTGGCATTCCACGCGCGTAGACGACACCGGATTGAGCATTCACGACCACCTGCCGCCCTTCGCCCGTGCCGAGTATCTGGCGCAGCGTCTCACCGAGATCGACCCAGAAATCGGCGGCGCTGACCGTGTCGATCACCGAGCCCATGGTCTCGCCTGCACCCGAGCCGCCGACGCGTGCTTCCGCGCCGGGCGAGCCACTCGAACGGTTGTTCTCGTCGGCCGACGACTGGCTGACCTGACCGGAGCTGACGCGAGTTCGAGACATCCCTTCGCGCGATAGATTCAGATAATC
>JASFSD010000245.1:0-4945 GCA_050114575.1 Gammaproteobacteria bacterium
TGCTGCTGGTCATGGCCACTCAGGCCAATGCGCAATGGCCGTCCTATCCGAGCCGCGACGTACCGCGCACTGCCGACGGCGAGGTCGACCGTGAGGCACCGGCGCCGCGCACCGCCGACGGCCATGTCGACTTCACCGGCATCTGGGGTGCCCGTTTTGGCGGCCGCGGCGGACGCGGCGGCGCCAATACAGCGGAGACTTCGGATTCCCCGCCCATCGCGAGCTTCGGCGATATCGGCCGCGGCATAGAAGGCGGCGCTCCCTATACCGAGTGGGCGCGCGAACTCAAAGCTGAACGCATGGCCAGGAACATGCAGGACAATCCCGATGCGCATTGCCTGCCCATGGGCCACATGCACCCGCAGCCGCGAAAAATGATTCAGACCGAGGATGTGATCGTCATCCTGTACGAGGGCAACGCCGGAATCCGACAGATCTTTCTCGATGGCCGGCCGAGCCCCGACAACAATCCACTGCCCTGGTGGTACGGCTACTCGACGGGCCACTGGGAAGGCGACGAGCTCGTGGTGGTGACCACGCATATGAAGGATGACGGCTGGCTCGACGTCAACGGCAGCCCGTTTACGAGCCAGGGCACGATTACCGAGCGGTTTCGGCGGCCCAACTTCGGAACGCTCGAGATCGACGTGACGATCGAAGACCCGGTTGCATACACCGAACCGTTCACTGTACGTGTAAACCAGGGGATCATGGTGGATACGAATCTTATAGAATTCGTCTGTATCGAGAACGAGCAGTCCAGCGATTACTACGACTAGGGCTGCCTGAGGAGAGTACGATGAGATCGTTTATCACCCTCTTGACGGCAATCGCGTTCGGCGTGATGGGCGCGATGGCGGCAAACGCTCACCATTCGTTTGCGGCGCAATTCGATCGCGAGCAGACGGTGGAGTTTACGGGCACAGTGACGAAGGTCGAGTGGACCAACCCGCACTCCCGTTTCTATGTCGAGGGTCCGGACCCGGACCAGGGCGACGATGTGGCCGTGCAGTGGAACATCGAGATGGTCAGCGCCAACGTCCTGATGCGACAGGGCTGGCGGCATGACACGCTCTCGGTCGGCGACGTCGTGACGGTCAGCGCGTCAAGGGCGCGCAAAGACCCCCACGTGGTCAATGCGAGTTCGGTCGTCCGCGACAACGGTGAAGAATTGTTCCGCCGCCGCGCCAGCCAGCTGAACGACTGAGCGCAAGAAAGACCGTCAGCGCGAACCGTCTGGCTCGGACCCCGGCTCGATGCCGGTCTAGTCGCCCGCGCTGACTGCTGCCAGAACCTGGGCGATGGCCTTGGTTCCCTGCGCCGGCGCCATCAGATGCGCGCCCGCGGGGCCAGGCAGTGAACGCAGGCCCTCGATGAGCTCGACGCAGATCGCTCTGCCCTCCGCCGCCTGATCCTCGGCAGCCTCGAGGCGGTCGATCGTGGCCTCGGGCACGTGCACGCCAAAGAGATTCTCATTCATCCACCGGGCCGACTTGGCCGAGCGAATCGGTCCGACGCCGATGATGACGCCGACCTGCTCGGTGATGCCCTCTTCCGCGAGCCGCTCGAAGTACTGACGTGCGACCTCCAGGTCGAAACAGAATTGCGTCTGCATGAAGCCGGCGCCGCCGGCGATTTTCTTGCGCAGCGGCTCGGGTGACCACTTGTCGTCCGGCACGCGCGGTATGTCGGCTCCGCCAATGAAGAATCTGGGCGGCGACTCGATGGCCCGCCCGGAAGGCAGAACGCCATCGTCGCGCATGTCGCGGGCGAGCTTCATGAGATCCGCAGTCTCGAAATCGAATACCGGCATGGCATCCGGTTGATCGCCACCCTTGGGATCGTCCCCGCGCAGCAGCAGCAGATTCTCAATGCCCTGAGCCGCAGCGCCGATCAGATCGCCGGCAAGCGCGATTCGGTTCCGATCGCGGCAGGTCACCTGCAGGATCGGCTCGTACCCGTTGGCGACCAGCAGCGCGGCGGCGGCGAAACTGCTCATGGTCGTGCGCCCGGCAGCCGCATCCGTTACGTTGATCGCGTCGACACCGGCGTCGCCGAGCATGCGAGCTTCCGCGAGCAGCGCATCGGGCGAGGCGGCCAGTGGCGGAACGATCTCTGCCGTAATTACGAACTTGCCGTCATGGATGCGCTGTTGCAGTCGGCTCATGGCGTTGGATTGTCCTGCTGGTTAAAGGGCCGGGAGTATAGACGAAACCGGCGCGCCACCGGCGAAGCCGGCCCGCGGCCAGGCCCGCGTTTCGCTATACTCACCGCAACGAGAACGTCCATCGGGGGAAAATAGAATGAAATTCAAAGGCTTGGGTATTGCCCTATTGCTCGGCGTAGCTGTGGTCGCCGGAATTCGTGACGCCGCGGCACAACCGCCCATCGCGCGGCTCAAGATCGAAAGCAGCGCCTTCGAGGACGGCGGCGTGGTGCCGGAGCGGTACGCATTCCGCGGGGACAACGTGCAACCGGAGTTCAGCTTCTCGGGCCTGCCGGAGAACGCGGTCAGCATCGCAATCATTTTTCACGACCTCGACGTCGCGCTGAATGGCGGCACCGACGACGTGCTGCATTGGCTGGCGTGGAACATTCCGGCTGCGGCAGGCGGCATTCCGGAAGGCAGTCTCCCCGAGGGGTCGGTCAACGGGACCAACCTCATGGGCCAGACGAATTACTTCGGCCCCGGGGCCCCGGCCGGCGAGCGCTACCATCACTATGTCTTCGAGTTCTACGCGCTGAGCGAAAACCTCGACCTCGATACGAGCGCGGGTCGCGCCGAGCTGCTCGAGGCGATGAACGGCAAGGTCGTCGCCAAGGCGGCTTACGTCGGGCGCTACCGCGGCTCGGAGTAGCTTGCTGCGAGAGGGCTGTCGATTCTCGCTCTAGCGAGCGAGAATCGACTGGTAGACTTTGAGGTACGCATTGGCCATGTCGGGCGGCGTATGCCCGACTGCCATCTGACGGCCCTGTGACCCCATCCTCTCTCTCAGCCCGGCATCGGATTCGAGGCGCAGAATTCGATCGACCAGCTGGTCCGGCCGCTCGACCTCGATCAGAAAACCGTTCTGTCCTTCGAGCACGATGCGCGGCACGCCACCCACCGGGGTGACCACGACCGGCAGCGAATACTCCATGGCATCGAGCAGGATACTGCCGATTCCCTCACGTCGTGATGGCAGGATGAAGATATCGAATGCGCCCAGATAGTCACCGACGTTGTCGACGAAGC
Source organism: Gammaproteobacteria bacterium (assembly GCA_050114575.1). Taxonomy (GTDB): domain Bacteria; phylum Pseudomonadota; class Gammaproteobacteria; order Steroidobacterales; family Rariloculaceae; genus DATCZB01. The sequence continues at coordinate 3,236 of JASFSD010000245.1, forward strand.
CGGTAAAAGTAAGGTTGTCGAGGCCTGCCGCAAGCTTGCGCAGCATCTTTTCGTCTTCTCCGCCACCGACCAGCATGAAGTGCACATCCGGATGCGAGCTCGCCAGCTGACGAGCCGCTTCGATGATCGTGTCCTGAGCCTTCTGGTCGTTGTCGAGGGCGCCGACGTGACCGACGATGAACTTGTCCCCCACCGCCTCCCGGATCGCCTTGACCTCCGCCGGGTCTGCCTTGAGGCCGCTGCTGCTGCTCAGTATGACGCCGACGTTAACCTCGGAATCGAACGCGCGAACGACGTCGGCGACCTGCGGAGCAACGCCGACGACCTTGGCCGCATTGCGATAGGCGAGGTGCGCCCAGCGATGCTCGCCGATCGGGTTGTTGACGCGCCGCGTCGCTACATACGGGGTTCCTGAAACGAGTCGACGCAGATACGCAGCGTAGATGCTGCGACCTTCGTGAACGTGAACGATGTCGGCGCCCCGGGTCGCCCTGACCACGCCTGGCAACTGGCCGGACACCTCGCGCACTTCGAACCCGACGTTCTTCATCCGAGTCGCGAGCATCGAATCGCGACGCGCCACCAGGCGCTGATCGACGCCCAGGCGGTCGAGCTCGGTCATCAGGAGCTCCGTCTGCCGTTCACCGCCCCGATAGTTTCTGGCGACATTGACTTGCGCGATCAGCATGGCGCTATTGTAGAACCTGTTTCGATATTACCCACGGCCCCGGGATTGCCCGGACTCACGAGCGACACGCTGCGCCATAACGCCAATTGCGCGCGCGCTCGAAGGTCAATACAGTGCGGCTCATGAATTGTGTCGATCCGAGCTGAGCGTGTGCGGTTTCGTCGGGGGATCGGACCCGGACTGGCGCTACGAGGCCGCTCTCGAGACGATCCGGCACCGCGGACCCGATGCCGGCGGGTTGCGGCTCGAGGGCCCGATCAAGGTGGGCTTTCGCCGTCTCAGCATCATCGATCTCGCTGAGGCCGCCAATCAGCCGTTCGTTGCAGCAGATGGCGAAACCTGGATCTGCTTCAACGGTGAGATCTACGGTTATCTCAGACTCCGCACCGAGCTCGAGCAGCTCGGACATGCGTTTCGCACACAGTCGGACACCGAAGTCCTGCTCGAAGCGTATCTCGAGTGGGGCGAGGACTTCGTCGAGCACATCGACGGCATGTTCGCCATCGCCATCTGGGACGCGCGCGACAAGGCACTCAGGCTCTATCGCGACCGGCCTGGAATCAAGCCGCTCTACTATTACTACGACGGCAGGCGTTTCGCTTTCGCGTCCGAGCTCAAAGCGATAGAAGCCGCGTTAGACAAGCAGGATCTCGCAACGGACCACACGGCGCTCTACGACTTTCTGGGTTATCGCTATGTGCCGGCACCAAAGACGCTTTATCGAAACTGCTTCAAGCTGTTGCCGGGACACGCGATCCGTTTCGACCCGGCAGCCGGACAGGCCTCGGAGCCCCGGCCTTACTGGCAACTGCCAGCGGGCCTACCGCGGGATTCCCTGACCGTCGATGCCGCCGCCGAGGAATTGCGCCACCTGATCGACGAATCCGTGCGCGACCAGATGATCGCCGATGTTGCGGTCGGCTTCTTTCTTTCAGGTGGAATCGATTCGAGCGTCGTCGTTGCCGCAGCGAAGGCCGCCGGCGGCAACGTTGAAACGTTTTCGATCGGATTTGACTCCGACG